>JBBSKJ010000001.1:0-29019 GCA_038256475.1 Micropepsales bacterium
AAAAGCGGCCGGGCGAACTGTCGGGCGGCATGCGCCAGCGGGTGGGCATTGCCCGCGCGCTGGCCATGCAGCCGAAGATTCTCCTGCTGGACGAACCTTTCGGCGCGCTGGATGCCCTTACCCGGGCGCATCTGCAGGATACGGTGATGGAAATCCACCAGGCCACGCGCAACACCGCGATCATGATCACTCATGACGTGGACGAGGCGGTTTTGCTCTCGGACCGCATTGTGATGATGACCAACGGGCCGTCGGCGACCATCGGCGATGTCTGCGAGGTCAGGCTGGACCGGCCTCGCAATCGTCTCGCCATGGTCGATACGGTGGAGTATGCGCAGTGCCGCAAACGGGTCATGCAGTTCCTCTACGAGCGGCACGCCAAAGCGGCGTAACGGTGATTACGACGACAGCCGGGGAACGGTCTGGATTGTCATGCCGGTCGGATTTGCTACAGTCAGGCCGCGCAGGGGGTGCCGCAAGTTACATGATTGATCAGGCCCGAATACTGATCATCGACGAAAATCACGCACGTGCCGCCATCATCGAAGAAGGCCTGCGCGAGGCTGGCCATGTCAATGTCAGCTGGCTGAGCAGCACCCATAATCTTTTGGCGCAGATCGCCGCGATAGATCCCGAAATCATCGTGATCGATCTGGGCAGTCCCAACCGCGACGTGCTGGAGCAGATGTTCCAGGTCAGCCGGCTGGTGAAGCGTCCGGTCGCCATGTTCGTGGACACGAGCGACAGCGCTTCCATACGCGAGGCAATGCTGGCCGGCGTATCGGCTTATGTTGTTGACGGACTGAGGAAGGAGCGTGTCCAGCCCATTCTCGAGATGTGCGTGCAGCGCTTCCAGGTGTTCTCGGAACTGCAGGATGAACTGGTGTTGGCCAGGGCCGCGCTTTCCGACCGCAAGCTCATTGAGCGCGCCAAAGGGCTTCTGATGAGAGCAAAATCGCTCAGCGAGCCAGAAGCCTATGCCCTGATGCGCAAGGCGGCCATGAACGAGAAACGCCGCATCAGCGACATCGCCGCGGCCATTCTGAAAAATGAGAAGGCGTTGAAATGACACGCACCCAGATGAAAACCATACGCATCGGATTCATCCCGCTGGTGGACGCGGCCATCGCCATCGCGGCGGTGGAATGTGATTTCGCCGAGCGTGAAGGCCTGAGGATCGAACTGGTGCGCGAAGTGTCCTGGGCCAATATCCGCGACAAGCTGGCCTCTGACATATTCGATGCCGCTCACATGCTGGCGCCACTGGCGGTCGCCACCAGTCTGGGCATCGGTCACGTCAAGGCGCCCCTGGCCGTGCCCTTCGGGCTTAATGCCAACGGTAATTGCATCACGCTTTCCTCGTCATTGTACAGGTTGATAGAGGACGTCCTGGGCCACGCGCCGGGCGGGGTGGTGGAATCCGCCAAGGCCATGCGGGTCATTACCGAACGGCGCAAGCAGATGGGCGCGCCGCCGTTTAGCTTCGGCGTGGTCTTTCCCTTTTCGATCCACGCCATCCTGATCCGGCACTGGCTGGAGCTGGGTGGGGTGGACATCGAGAATTGCGTACAGTTTGTTGTCGTTCCGCCGCCCTTCATGGTGGAGAATCTGTCCAATAGCGTGATCGAGGGCTATTGCGTGGGCGAGCCCTGGAACAGCCGTGCGGTCGAGAACGGTGTCGGATGCATTGTGGTGTTTGGCTCAGAGCTGAATCGCTACGCGCCCGACAAGGTCCTGGCGATGCGCGAAGGAGTGACGCGAGAAAATACCGGCGCGGTGGGCAAATTGCTCAGGGCCTACAAGGCTGCGGCGGTCTGGTGCGGCGATCCGGCAAACCGGGGCAGCCTGGCGCAGATTCTGGCCAAACCGGAATATCTCAATGTGGCCCCGAAGACCGTGCTGAATGCGCTCAGTGGCATCTTGCCGGTAAGCCGTACCGAGACGCGGCGCGATGCCAACTTTCTGACCCTGGGCGATGACCTGGTGAATTTCCCCGATCCGCGCCGCGCATGCTGGCTCTACACCCAAATCAGGCGCGCGCGCGGTGAGGTGGTGAACGCCGCGGAGGCGCGCGCAGCAGCGGCGGTTTACCGTCCTGATATTTACGAAGCCGCTCTGGGGCCGTGTGAGACAGCAGAAAAGGACCCCGTTGCCATGAAATTCGGTCCAGCATTTCCTGAAGGGGACATAGAGGGCTATATCGCGAGCTTAACTGAACCTCTGGGCCAATAGGTTCACACGGTTTTTCTCAGCCGTCTTTGCAGTCGTTATTTTTTGCTTTGCATTCTCTCGCTGCATGCGAGCTCGTTTTCCTCATAGCCCCTTACTTAGGACACCCGATAAGACTTCAGGGTGGGTAGCTGGGCGGTCAGCGGGATTTTCCTCGCAGAAAAGCGCATACATTTCAGTATAGATGTTGTGTGCGGACACCTGTCCGCCATTCGCAGAGGCTGTCTCCGCCTGACATGCCCGAGCTTACGGCCGCTTTTGACCCAACGCAGACATTTTGTGGCTCCTCCGACTGCTCGGCGTTCCGCTGAGGGGGGCAATCTCCTCAGGATGCGAGGACCTGTTACTCCGGATTCCGGCGATCATTTTGTTTTCGGCAGGGCAAAGACGTAGACGGCGTGCCCCACCAACGGGCGATTGCGCTCGAAGGCGAACATGCTGGCGGGCCTGACCTGTGGGCTGCCGCCATTATAGCCAGTTGGAACAGCAACGAATTGTTCGCCATTGACCGTGAATGTGGTGGGGAATCCCGCGGCGGTCGTGCCCAGCCGGGTCTTCCACAGGGTCTTGCCGGTCTTGACGTCGAAGGCCCGGAATGTGCGGTCCCAATCGCCGATAAATCCGACACCGCCTGCCGTGGTCATCGAGCTGGTCAGGAATGGTGCGCGCTGCTGCATGGTCCAGACCGGCTTCAGGTCCTTCACCCGATAGGCGCTCAGCCGTCCCATATTGCCATCCGAGCCCGGCGCTTCGTAATTGCCGGGCATGTCACCCCCCGACATCACGCAGATCTGCATCAATGGATAGATGATCAAATCTTCGCCGGGAACATAGCTTGCGGCCGGCCAGTTATGGCCGCCGGACTGGGACGGGCATGAGGACCGCGACTTTCCCGGCTCCGGCTTCAGGATATCCGGGCGATAGGTGGCGCGGCCGGTCTTGCGGTCGATGCGGGTGAAGACATTCTGGAAAACCATCGGGACATAGTCGAGGAACTTCCCAGTGGTGCGATCATACTTCCAGAGAATGCCTGGCTTGCCGGCGCTGAGAAGAAGTTTCTGCGAACCATTGTCTACCAGAATCTTTTCATAGACCTCATCCAGGTCCAGGCCCTCATCCGGCGCTGTCTGATGGTACCATTTGAGCTTGCCGGTATCGACGTCCAGCGCGATGGTGGCGTTGCTGAAAAGCTTGTCGCCAATGCCGTGCCTGCCGGCCTTGGCCTGGCCGGTGCCGAAATAGACCAGCCGCAGCTTGGGATCATAGGTGCCCGCGATCCAGGCATCGGCGCCCGACCGCTCGCCGTTGGTCATGTTGCCCCAGGTGTCTCCGCCCGGCTCGCCGGTATAGGCGACGGTGGAGAATTTCCAGATCTGGCGGCCGTCCTTGACGTCATAGGCGGCGATGAAGCAGCGGTCCTCCAGCGTAGCCTCGTCGCAGACGCCAAGTCCCAGAATGAGCTTGCCGTCGGCGATCATCACGCTGCCGACCTTGTCCCGGCCGTAATCGGAAATCTTGAATTTCCAGTTGACCTTGCCGGTGCGCGCGTCGAGCGCATACATGGTGGCGTCGCTGGCGGGATAGAAAAGCTGGTTGCCATAGAGCGCCATGGCGCGCGCGGTGGCATTGACCTGGTTTTCCAGCCTAGGCCCGAGCCGGTTTTCCCAGATCAAGTCGCCCGTCGCGGCATTCAGCGCCTGCACCGTGTTGTTGATGACGGTCGAAACGAACATCACGCCGTCATGCACCAGGGGCGTGATCTGCTGGCGTTCGCCATCCTCCATTGACCACACCCAGCGCAGTTGCAGATTGTGCACATTCTGGGCGTTGATCTGTTTCAGCGGCGAATGGCTCCAGCCGGCATAATTCTGGTAGTGCATCAGCCAGTCGGCGGCGGGCGGATTCAGCATCATGTCTTCGGTGACGGGCGTGTATTTTTCGACCGTTCCGGGAAAGGTGATGCCGGTGCCAACGGGGATGCTGCTGGGGGTGACATAACCCGCATAGGGGTCCCTGCGCGACGAGATGAAGGTGCTTATGGCCACGTCCGTCGTGGGGGTTAAGGCCGTGGTGCCGGCCTTGGCCCCGTTGCTCTTCAGGATATGCGCCACAATCGAAGCGGTTTCGGCGTCCGTCAGGCTGCCGGGATTGGTGAGCGGCATGGTTTTCTGAATGCGGGTATGAAGGTCGCGCGTGCTGCGCTTCGTCCAGGCCTGGGTGAAGGCCGGACCCACCAGGCGGATGGTCTCCCCGCCACTGTCATGGCAGGCGGAACAACTGCTGTCATAGAGAGACTGCCCAGCCTGGGCCTGGCTTTCCGTGAAGGGGCCGGCACCGGTTTGCGCAATGGCATGCGACACCCAGATGGCGGCGGCAGCCGCCGCCCCGACGGCGACAACGCCTGCGAATGCGCGCATGGAAGCCTGGTTCTTGATCATGTCTGCTCCTGTCGGCGGTCAGCTATTGTTCTTTTTCGCCGCGCCATCGTTCTGGTCGTCGAGAAGATTGGGGATATACCAGGTACCGAGCTGCGGCTCGCCTTCGGGAACCGTCACATGCGCCGGCTGAAACCAGCCCCACAGATTGCCCTTGGGCGCGCTCTGGCTATCGAGAATGACGTAAAGCTTTCCGACCTTCAAAGCCGCGACCTGGGCCTGCGTGAGGGTGAAGGTGCCGGAAATCTCGCCGGCCTGTGCCTGCGCGATCTTGAGATCGCCTATGGCGGGACCGGTTCCCCCCATCACAGTACCGATATGAAGTCGCGCCACGGTCGCCGGCGAGGACAGGCCGGAGAATTTGCCCTGCAGCGAGAATGTGTTGCTGTCGAGCGTGGCCAGCACCGTGCCGCGGCCCTGGACGTTGGCTCCCTGCCGGTTATTCTTCGGCGTAGGTCCGATGTCCGTCTGATAATTTTCGACTGCAAATGCCGGGGCCGTTGCAAAAAGGATCGCCGCGACGAGCGAAACAATTCTCAAACTCACGATGGCACTCCTGCGCTACGCTACGAGGTACTCGAGTCAAACTTCCCGTTTGTAAACCCGTGTCAACGGTATCAGCATTGGCGCGCCTATGGATCGACCAGGGGTGAGCCCAAGCTGGGTATCCACCGCTTTTAAGCGCGCTTTTGCATTAGCGCAACCGAGCGCTATCCGAGCCGGCAGCGCGCGGGAGGGTATGGCGCAGATGACCAGACGGTCGTTGGCACTGCTGAATGATATTGTTAGACTGGCACTTTCCCGGTTGCGTCCCGGTTTTCACATTATCATTTTATCACGTCGCCTTAAAAAGAAGGATTTGCGGTCGTGAAGAAAGTCACTGTTCTTTTCTTGTCCGCCTCCCTTGCGCTTATGATGGGTGCGCCCGCGTTGGCGCAGGCACAGCGCCCCGGTCTGGCTCCCATCCCGATCTACGAGGTGCATCGCGCCAGAATTGCTCCGCGCATCGACGGCCAGCTCGACGATGCCGCCTGGCAAGCGGCCAAACCGGTGACCTTCGTCTTCCCCTGGGCCGACCAGACCGGCAAGAAGCAGAACACCGCGGCCCGGCTGACCTGGGATAACGACAACCTCTATGTGGCCTACGCGTGTGCCGATAGCGACATCGTCGCGGTGCATACCCAGCCGGACGACCCCACCTACAAAGACGATGCTGTCGAAATCTTCATTGCTCCGCCGGGCGTCAAGGACCTGTACCTGGGCCTTGAGATGAATGCCCGCGCTGTCCTGTATGACTATCTTTACCCGTTTCCCCAGCGCTTGATAAAGAACTACAACCTCCGGGGCGTGCAAGTGGCCGTTGCGATCAAGGGCACGCTCAGCGTTTCCGGAGACCAGGACGAGGGCTGGAACCTTGAAGTGGCGATTCCCTGGCGCTCTTTTTCCGATCTGACGGATAACCCTTTCCCCAGGATCGGCGACCGCTGGATCGCGAATATGAATCGCTGGGATGGGACGGAGCCCAACCGCCGGCTTTCGCAATGGTCGGATTCGGGGCTGTTGAAGCCGAACCCACATTTTCCGGACCGCTTCGGCCAGCTGTTGTTTGTGGAATAAAGTTTGGTTGGCTAGCCCAAGCCTGCCACCGCACATTCCGGCCGCAGAATGGTGGAGGCGAACACCTTGCAGGCTCGCGAATGTCCGCTTTGGCGCAAAGCGGACCGAGGCCAATCACGGCGCGAACGAGCGCTATCCGCATCAACGTCTAAAATCTCTTTCTCCTGGTGCTTCGAAATAGGCGCGATGCCAACGCCCTTTGGCGGCGATCACGACATCGCCCTGGTCGGCTTCGAAATAGGAAAAGCCTTCTATCTTATAAACCAGCTTGCCTTCCATGATGACCGCCACCCTCAGGGCCAAGTAACCGCCAAATCACGGTCCAGCGACCGGACATCGCTTTGGCCAGTCAACGCCATGGCCACTTCCAATTCCTCTTTGAGGATGGCGAGCATTTGGGAGACGCCGGCCTCGCCTCGCGCTGCCAGCGCATAGGCCCAGGCCCGTCCCAACAGAATGCTGTCAGCTCCCAGCGCCAGGGCGCGCAGGACATCCAGTCCTGAACGCACACCGCCATCCAGCATGACCGTCATTCGCCCGGCAACCGCGTCGCGAACCGCAGGAAGCGCCGCAATGCTGGAGAGTGATCCATCCAGCTGCCGTCCGCCATGGTTGGATACCACGATCCCGTCCATGCCTTCCTCGACGGCGCGCGCGGCATCACCCGGATCGGTAACGCCCTTGAGGACCAGCTTGCCTTTCCAGTGCTGGCGAAGCCAGGCGATGTCCTTGTAGGTGACCGAAGGATCGAAATTGCGCGCCACCCAGGCCTGAAACTGTTTCAGGCCCGCCCCGTTTGGCATCGCAGGCGCGACATTGCCGATGGTCAGGGGCCTTCCCATCAAGCCGACGTCCCACGCCCAGGCTGGGTGAGACAGGATGTCGAGCAACCGGTCAGGCCGCTGCAAGAGGCTTTGTGATCCCGCCAGTCCGCCGATCCGGTCGCGATAGCGGATACCGTTGATCGCCAGGTCGACGGTGAGGAACAGCGTGTCGACGCCAGCCTTCTCCATGCGAACCAGAAAGTCCTTCATGAAGCCGCGGTCGCGGATGATGTAGAGCTGCATCCAGAAGGGTTGCGCGCTGGCCGCGCGCACTTCCTCGAGCGGACAACAGGACATGGTGGAAAGGACGATGGGGATGCCCGCCGCTTCGGCCGCCCGCACAGCCTGCGTCTCGCCCCGGCGGCGGTAGAAGCCCGCAATGCCGATTGGCGCCAGCGCAATCGGCAGCGCCATGTCGCGGCCGAACAGGCGCGTGGCGGTGTTGATGTTGGAGACATCGCGCAGAACTTTCTGGCGCAGGGTTACGGCCTTGAAGTCATCGACATTGCGGCGCAGCGTGTGCTCGTCATAGCTGCCGCCATCGATATATTCGAAAATGAAGCGGGGCAGGCGCTTTTGGGCCGCGTCGCGGAATCCCTGGTAATTGACGATCTTCATGACTTCAGGCTGCTGGCTCGCGGGGTGTGAGGGGTTTGATATCCTCTATCACAAACAGATAGACGGCGGCGCCCAGAATGCAAAAGCCGCCCGCCACTATCAGCGGTATGACGAAGGAGCCGCCGGTGATGGTCAGCATCAATCCCGTGAATGTGGTTGTAACAACGCCGGCGAGATTGGAGGCGAAATTCTGGATGCCGCCGATGGAGGCGACATGCGCGGGCGAGGGCGCCACGTCGGCCGGCAAGGACCAGATGCTGGCCGCGGTAAAGGCAAGGCTGCCATAGGCCAGCGCAAAAAAAGCGAGCGCGACATAGGCGTTGGGCGCGAAGACGGACAGCGTGATCACCGACGAGGTCAGCATGCCTCCGACCAGGCAGGTCTTGCGGGCCGCGGTCAGGCTCCAGCCGCGGCGGTACAGTGCATCGGAGGTATACCCGCCCAACCACCCGGCGGGAATCGCGACCAGGCCGGGCAGAAGCCCCAAGGTTCCAAGCTGCGCCAGCGAGAAGCCCCGGGCCTGGATCAGATAGGTGGGAAACCAGGTGATGAAAAAGTAGATGACAAAATTCAGGCAGAAGAAGCCGATCATCATGCCCCAGATGGTGCGGTAACTGAACAGCGACCCCCACGACACTTTGGGGCCCGCCGGCGTGGTGCCGCGTTCGGCCTGAAGTGCCGCAAGCTGCTCCGGCGTGACCGACGGGTGGTTTTCCGGATCGCGGTAGTAGGCGAGCCAAATGGCCACCCAGACGAAGCCCAGCAGCCCGGTCACCACGAAAGACATTCGCCAGCCGAAACTGCCGATAAGCCATGCAACCAGCGGCAGCGACAGGGCGGCGCCGATTCGAGAGCCGCTGTCGAAGATGCTGGCCGCGATTGCCCGCTCGCTGCGCGGAAACCAGGCCATATTGATCTTGGTGCCGGACGGATAAGCGCCTGCTTCACCGATGCCCAGGAGCAGCCGGTATCCCATCAGCGACGCAACGCCGTTTGCCGCGGCGGTGAGAACGGTGGCTATCGACCACCATGTGACGGCGATGGCCAAAGCGATCTTCGCGCCGACCTTGTCGGCGAACCAGCCGAACGGCAATTGAAAGCTCGCATAGGTCCAGAAGAAGGCGCCGAGGATCATCCCCATCACGGCGGCGTCGATACCGAGTTCTTCACTGATAAAGGGGGCAGCGACCGCGAGGTTGGCGCGATCGATGTAATTGATCGACATCGCCGCGCAGCCCATGAACATCATGGTCCAACGGATTCTGGGCACGGGCAGCTCCCCCCAATTTATTATTGTTATGCCTAGGGAACATCAGAAACCAGGGGGCTGGCAAGGGCCACAGTTGCAGCCTAAGGCAATAAATTCCTTCCCAATTCTGCCAATGCGCGCCGCGTTTTCCTGACGCGCGGGTCCGGCATGGTGGCGCGCCACCAGTCATAGCGGAGGGTGTCCACGAAGAGTATCCCAAGGGAGTAGGGCGCTTACGGTGCAACGACTGGTACGTCAGAGGTCCCAATCAAGGCTGTCAGTCTAGCCACTTCCGCACTGCGACATTTGAGGCAAGGCTCGCAATGGCGAGTTCTCCGAGAAGACGGCGAGCGGATTGACCATCCTTGAGGCGGCATGCCCGAGACAATGACCTGGCGAGGCAGCTCAACTGTATCGCGCCAATATTGCCGGCAATGCTGACCATGTCATGGGCCAGACAGGAAAGCTGGTCGAGATCTCCGGCATTCGCCACCTCGGCAATCTGCTCCATGCGTTCCGAGGTGCCCGACAGGTAGAATTTCAGATAATTGCGCAGTCCCTTCGTCGCCAGTTCCTTCTCGAGCGATTTCAGAATTTTGGTATCGAGAACGGGCAGATCGGCGAATTCGCCGGTCAGCTCCTGTGATAACAGATCGCTGGCAGGATGTTGCGCTAGCATGACTTTGGTTCTGGGCATCAGGGACTCTGCTGCTAATCGTCCTAAGGTATAGTCCAGAGCGATTAACTTTTGTTGAGCGGCGCACTTTTCTGACTCTGCGATTGGGTCTGAGAATGCCAGCCACTGGCTGTGCTTGGGCTTGCGGAAGTTTTTGGTAACCCTCTTTTTGGCGCAAACATGGCTTCGCGATATGACGGCCGGATAGACGGCTGGGTCCGTCGCCCACGCTGTCGCGCCAACTCTCGCTTCGGCTTGATTTCAGGCCTTTTAACGATGGGTAGTGCAGACTGACGGTGTGAAGCCATGTGGCATCACTTGGGAGGGCGAAATGCACACTTACGGATTTGCCTGGAGCAAACTTTATCTCGCCACCGCCGAACTGGCGGCCAGTGAGGGAGGGTTGTGCGATCGGGTACAGGCCGCGTACTGGCACCTCGCACCATTGAACAGCACCAATGTTGCCCCCCCCACCTTTGAGCGGTTGAAAGCTCTCAGAGCGGAGTTTGCCCGCCGGACCAGCACATCTGACGAGGATGATGGTACGGTCACGCTGTCGCCCCTGACGCCGTCAATGGCCGCGGCCATCGCTTCGGAAATTGTCTCCATGTTTGACGAAGTCGCGAAAGCAGCGGGAGCGGAAAGCGTGGCGAATGCCCTTGCCGAGGCGTCCGATGGCGCAGAATTCGACCGAGGGGGCGCCCCCCTTAACTGAGCCGGTCGGGCGCGGTCCAAGTCTGGCACTAATCTCGGAGAGGATGCCGGCGGACCGTTAGTACTGCTGGACCAGGGCCTGACTTGCTATTTCCAGCGTGCGCTGCAACGGACCGCGCAGGCGCCATTCCTTCAGTTCGATTCTCTTCGACTTGCGCACATCCTGCAAGAACTCATCCTCGAGAGACGCGGCGAAGGCTGGATCGGCGATGCCAAACAGCACCTCGTCATTGATCTTGCGGCTTCGATTGTCCCAGTTGGCGGTTCCAATCACCGACCAGCTTCCGTCGATCACCAGCAACTTGGCGTGCGTAAAAGTCTGCTGATACTCGTAAATCTTCACGCCCGCTTCCATCAGCTCGGTGAATATCCGCTGGCCAGCCCAGCGCACCGACTTCTGGTCTGTGTGACGGTTTGGCAGGACCAGGGTCACGTCCACGCCTGCCCTGGCCTTTTGCTTCAGGACGTCGCGCATGGTCGCGTCGGGCAGAAAGTACGGTGTCTCGATATGGATACTGCGCCGAGCGGCCAGCAAGGACAGAAAGATGAAACTTTCGACCTCATACAAATCAGGGGAAGGCGAAGTGGATAGTGTGACATACGAAATTGAGCCACTCTCATACGCCGCAGGGTAGAATTTTTCACCAAGCAGTACTTCACCCGTGGTCCGTGCCCACAATTCCGCAAAACTGCCCTGCAAGCGGGCGGCCATGCTGCCCTTCATGCGAAACATGAAATCATGCCACTCATCAGGTGTTCTGGCGTCGCCCAGCCAGCTGTCACCGACGGCAATGCCTCCCGTATAGCCGGTGACACCATCGACCACGATGGAGCGCCTGTGATTGCGCTTTGTATTGCGCAGAATATTCCAGGGCAGGGGCACCAGGGAACGAAAAACCGCGACTTTCCCTCCGGCATCCTCCAGGCGTTTGAATTTTGCGCTGGGTGCGTGCTTGGCGCCATACGCATCGAGCATGACGCGCACCTGCACGCCCTGGCGCTGCTTGCGCTCCAGACGCGCCAGCACCATGTCGTTAAACTTTCCGTCTTCCCAGATATAGACCATGAAGTTGATGGAGTGCCGTGCCCCGTCAATGTCGCGCATCAGCGAGCGGACGAAAGCGTTGCCATTCACGAGCGTCTCCACCGGCGGCCCGTGGTCGACAGGAATCGCCATATGGTGCGACAGGCTTCGCAGAAAGGCAGGACTACCGGCGTCTGGAATTGTGGAAGGCTGTGCCTTCAGCAAAGGCCCCTTGCCAATGGGCAGAAGCAGGATGACGACGAGGCTGACAAAGCATGCCCAGCCGATGGCAAGTAAAGCCATCTCCCAGCCGCTGTAGCGCTTCCAGCAGGCTCCGAACGCCTTGCAGCAGCTGCTCCAAGCCCCTGTCAGGAAATTGCTGACGTGTTTTCGACGCGCCATGATCAGCCAGATCTGAAAAGGTAAAGTTCAGCGCCGTGCACCGCCATAAAGCGCTCGTGGATATGGCACTCGTTGCTGCTTTGAATCAGTTCCGCCGGCGGTGCCACTGCCAGCCTGGATAGGTTCCGCGATCACGATCCTTGCCGCCTTCGCTGGCCGAGACCCACGCGACGGCACCGCCCACAAATAGCGCCACGCCCACGGCGAATGCCTGCAGAACGGTAGCGACACGCGCGCGGCGCAACTCTTGACGAGCTGCGGTTATCTGGGTGTCAACGCGAAGTGCGGCCTGCTCGAGTTCGATGCCTGTCGCGTTCGCCGTGATCACTGAGAGATAACGGCGGTCCGGCTCACGAACGCCATCGTTGCTGGATGACTTCAAAAGGATGCGGGCGGCTTCTGCCCGGCGGTAGTTGATATTGGGTATGTCGCGATCGGTGCGGAAGAGCTCGTCCAGTTCAGAGGCGATGATGTTCTCTCCTGCCACCGACTGCGCAGCGCCTGCGCTGCCGCCGGCCGGAACGGCCGCCGGGCTGGCGATCGAAGCAACTCCCAGGGCGAGAACAGCGGTCATGACGATCGCCAGCGCCCAGGTAATTAATCCGTGCAGCCCGTCACGAAACTCATGTTCATCTGTGGGTGCTTCGACGGGAGCGCGAAGCCGGCCCGCAATATAGCCGCCGGCTCCGAACGCGGTGAGGGCCACAAACAGCAAGTAGAGCCCTGTTAGAATCCAATAAGCGGCGTTCGAATCACGCCAGGTCGGAGCCGTGGAATAGACCGAAAGACCCACGCCGGCCGCGAAGGCGTGGAGCGCGAAAGATATTCCGGCGGCGGCCACTGCGCCTGCGATGATCACAGACCACTGGACCGACGGGGTCCGACGCTCTACCTCCGCGCCGACCATGTCAGCGCAGACCGATCAGCGACAGGACGAACATCACGACGACGACCAGGCCAACAAGATAAATAATGCCGTGCATGCAAAGCTCCGTATGGCGGGCGCTCATCAAACGCCCCCAATCAGACATGGTTCCCAAAGTGAAACCCGGCACGCAGGCATGCGCCTCTAGGGCCGTTACGGGTGGGAACTCGGTGCCGCCTCGTCGGGCCGGAGGGGCATGAGCCGTCGCGGGGCTCCAGTCCACAAGCTCACAGCGGGTGGTGAAGGCGAAAAAGGCCCGGAGGGAAATCCGGGCCTTTCTTATTATTGCACAATGGACATACGGGTCAGGCTAGGCAGCGGGTTTGTCCGTTTCGATCCACATACCGCCGGTGTCGCGTACCGGCTCTGGGGCGTACTGAAAAATCGGCGTACCACAGCGGCAGTTCACGTTGGTGGCGCCGGGCGGTTTGCTCTCGCCCACCGGGATGCCGTGACTGCGTCCGCACGCGGGACAGTTCCTGAAGATCTCGGCCACTGTGATCCCCGCGTGCTGACGGCCAGGTTTACGATGCCGGGGGTGTGAAGGTGGCCTGGGCGGCGCCAGTGGCGGAGCAGTAGCCACCGGCTGTAACCCCGGTCAGGTCGGTCCGACCGTTGACATAGGCAACCCGGTTGATCTGCCCATCCCAGCCAGCCGCGCTGGTCGCAGCGCTGGAATAGAGGACCTTGCCGCCCGCGACCGCCGCATTGGCGCGGCCGGTGGCGGTGATGCAATAGACCACGTCACCCGTGGACGGCCCGGCGGTCGCGACGATGGCGCTGATCGCGTAATCGAACTTGGCGCCCTTGGGCAGCTGGATTTGCGGAATGATGGTCGAGATCTCCGTGGCCGTGCTGAGGTCCGGCGTCGCGGTCTTGCCGGTAACCGCCGTCTGGGTCGCGGCGGCGGATTGCAGCTGCGACTGGGCGTAACCGGAAATGCCGGAAGCGATCTGTGAGGCGTCCTGCGACACTTCAGCGGTGGAGCTGGTGCGGATGTATGAGAACACCCGCGGAATGCCGACTGCGGCGAGAATGCCGATGATGGTCACAACGACCATCAATTCAACAAGCGTGAAACCCTTCTGACGTACGATGGTGCGCGACATGGTTCTTCCCCTTTGGAAACTTGTCCAGACCTTATCGGTAAAGCATTAATGCGAAGTAAGCGTGTAACCGTACGTATGCGGATCATCGCGGCTGTGGTCGGTTAAGGTTTTGTTCAGTTCACGGATGATTAAGCGCGTTATGTTCCAGTGTGGCGCAGAAAATCCGGGGGCCGCCGCATGACCGCGCATATCTTCCCCAGCCGCCGACTGTGTATCGGCAGTATCGCCGTGCTTGCCGCGCTGACGCTTTATCTTGGCGCCTATTCGAGAGCCGGCCATCAAGTCCGCACCCTGGACCGAGAGATGGCGCGCATGCAGCCCCAGAGTCTTGGCAGCGATGCGATGGCGAAAAACCGCAACAACAGCGCCGCTGGCGGTATGAAACCAGACGGCCATCGCAATGGCATTGGCCTGTAAGCGATCAGACCATGACGATCGCCCGCCTGATTTCAAAGATCCGCCAAAAACGCCTGGGTGGGAATGCGGCACCCGCCGCGGCCAGTCCGGCGTCGGCGCTGCGGCGTCAGCGTGGCTTCATGCTGATCGATATCATGTCCGCTGGCGTGGTTCTTTCCATCTTCATCGTGGGGATCGGGGCCTTCTGGGTCACCGCCGATCGCCAGGTCAGTGATCTGGTGCTGCGGCAGAAGGCCGTACTGGTCGCCAATGGCGAGCTGGAACGGCTGAGCGTCATTTACAACTACACGTCATTCGGCTTTGCGGGCCCCGTCACCACCACGGGCTACGAAGCCTCCGCATTTCCTACTACCCGGTTGATCTATCCCACTACTCTGAGTCCTGCTTACACAACAGGTGGCGACAATTATGTGACGACATCGTCCGGGGCCTTTTCGGGCGGTAGACCGCGGGTGTGGGTCAATTCCCAGTTATTGATCTCGCTGAACCGCAGCTATGTCTGGCTCAGCAGAGATCAGAATGTGATGGCGCGGCTGAGCTGGGTCTCGACCGACATTTCACCCGACCCCTGCACCACGGGCAGTTGCGTGTGCAGAAATTTCCTGGGAATCGGCACCGGCAGTTGCCGGCGGATCAGCCTGTTCGTGGAATATCCCTATCGCCTGGTATCGGGCGCCCCGGTTGCCGGATCGCGGATAGACAGCGTCACGCTCAGCACCATCGTCGGGAGGCGCTCATGATGCGCACGCGATGCCAGCGCGGCTTTACCCTGATAGAGCTGATGACCGCGTCGGCGGCCGTCGGCATCATCATGCTGGCCGGAGGCGCCTTCATGCTGCGCGCGCTGGCCTGGTATGACGAGGTCTCCGGAAAGATCGAGATGAATCGCCATGCCCGCCTGACCTACGACTTGTGGGCCTATGGTGGCATGGCGGCGACCAATGGCGACGACGGGACCAAATATGTCTACGGCATCCGGGGGCGCAAGGATGCGCCAGACGATGACGACCTGCGCAGCAGCACGGGCGCGGTGCGGTACAGGAACAATGACCTTACCCTGACGCCGGACCAGTTCGCGCCCATGACTGTCGCCTGCAAGGCGGCAGGCAATCCGATCCCCGCCTGTACCGACACCAGCAGCCAAACCGTGACCGGCTGGCTGGGCGAAGTTGTCGACCTCGATGCTCGAGGCGGCAGTCTGGGGCAGGGTTGGGTTACGGTCACTTTCACGATCACGAATCCCTACCAGGCGCAGCGGGCCACTGCGCCATCGCAGTTTACAGACACCTATCAGACCGTCTTCGCGCTCAATCGGCATGAGGATGACCCATGAGGAATTTGCGGGACCAGGACGGCGGAGCGCTACTTTTCGTTACCATGGTGGGCCTGGTGATATCGTTGGGGTTTGGCCTGTTCATGGGCAGCACCGTGGTGGGCGAAGGGCGTGCGATTGAAGCGCAACTGGCGCACAGCCGGGCTTATTGGGCTCAAATGGGGAACTTTAATTATGCCCTGAGCCGCGTCGCGGCCAGCAAATTCTGCAATGGCTGCCTTTTTGCATCGAGCCTCAGCGACGCAAACCTCGTGCCGATTCTACAGGCCTACTTTAATGAGCTGAACGATTATAGAGTCTGGACTTATCTGGACGAAGCCAGCGGTTACAGTATCACCACCAGCATCACCGCGGCGGCGGACGACAGGCCCGGCCGCAATAGCTTTAGCGGTTGGCTGATGGCCACGTCCGCCTATACCGCCTCTTCCCTAGTTGCGTCGTCGGCGGGCAAGCTGCCGTCGATGGAGCTGCGCGTCTGTGTCGGCCGGTCCTATTCCGGCCATAATTGCGGTAATATCAGCAACAACAATGGCGGCAATACCACCGCCTATTACAGCATCAACCGCCTCACCAATCTGCCATCACCCTGATGCGCAGGCGCCTGCCGGCGCGCGGCGCTCGGGAACCTTGCATAAACCAAATGCTAAGCCGCCCGGTGTTATGACAGGAAATGGCTGATTTCTCCAAGATCAGTATCCTGGTGGTGGACGATAGCCGTCACATGCGTGAGCTCTATCGCGCCGTGCTGGATGCTTTTGGCATGCCCATCAAGGCGGAAGCCGAGGATGGCCTGTCGGGCGTGGAGGCGGTCAAAAAACACAATCCCGACCTGATCATCACCGACATGAATATGCATCCGATGGATGGGGTTCAGTTCACGCGCGAACTGCGCAGGAGAGAGGACATTCGCAACCGGTATGTCCCGATCCTGATGATAACCGGCCATACCGAAGTCAAATATGTGCAAAGCGCCATTGACGCCGGCATCACGGAATTCCTGACAAAGCCCTTTACCCCGCTGGGACTTTACCAGCGCATCCAGCATATCATCGAGCATCCTCGTCCCTTTGTCCGGGGTGATGTCTTCTTTGGGCCGGACCGCAGACGCAGCCGTCACGGCGGCAAGAATATGAGCCGGCGCGACAGCGATCATGGCTTGGGCGCAGACGAAGTTTTCCTCTGAGCCGGAAGCCGGAACCTTTAACCGCGTCCGGCCGTCATCGGCTGCGATCTCCCACCAAAATATCCTTGCCAGGCAAGGATTTGATCCGGCGCCCCCCGGAAAGGGCTGCTCCACGCAATGTTAACGCCTGCGGCGTAGTCTTGCATTCCCAT
This sequence comes from Micropepsales bacterium, assembly GCA_038256475.1. Taxonomy (GTDB): domain Bacteria; phylum Pseudomonadota; class Alphaproteobacteria; order Micropepsales; family Micropepsaceae; genus Rhizomicrobium. The sequence continues at coordinate 16,908 of JBBSKJ010000001.1, forward strand.
ACAACCGCAAGGCGCCAATGCGTACCGCGAAAACATCCGAAGGCTGGGCCCTTCACGCGTCCTGCTGCTGATGGCACAGGCGAGCGTCATTCACGAACCGGATTCCTCGACCGAGCTTCGCTCGGCCAGCAAGCGTTTTGTTGACTGGGCTCCTGTCGGCAAGGGTGGCTCATCCGACGTCTACAAGGTGTTCGATGCCGAGCTTGGCATCCCGCTTGCCATCAAGATCCTCAAGCAGGACCATCGGGCCGACCGGCGCTATATCGAGTCACTGCGGCGCGAAGTCCTGATCTCGCGTCAGCTGCGCCATACAAACATCTGCCCGATCCATGATCTCTATGAAGGGGATCGCGGCGTGGGGATCGTGATGGACCTGATCGAAGGTCACGATCTCAAGCAATGGCTGCTGGAAAACCGCGGCACCCTGCTTGACAGCATGAGCAAGCGCGTCGCCCTGTTTGGCAAGCTGTGCAGCGCCCTCACGGTGGCCCATTCGCTGATCATTCATCGCGACCTGAAGCCCGCCAACATCTTCCTGCGCCGCGGCGACATTGGTGATCCGGTCATCATGGACTTCGGTCTTTCCACACCTGACAACGCCGCCACGGCGTTTCAACTGGAAGGTGGAACGCCCAAATACATGGCGCCGGAACAGTTTCTGCGCCTGCCCGACATCGACCATCGCGCAGATCTTTACGCGCTCGGCATCCTGGCCTACGAGCTCCTCACAGACGGCCATATTCCGCCCTGCAGCCTGAAGGATGTGAACAAGACCGGGGCGCTGCCACAGTTCGATCCTCTGGCCATTGTTGCGCCCAGCACCTTCTGTGCCGCCATTCCGCCGGAACTGGATCGCCTGGTTCTGTCGCTGATCGAGCATGACAGGGACCGGCGTCCGGCATCGGCCAGTGAAGTCAAGGCGGTGCTTGACCAGGTTGTGCTCCTGGACCCGTTTCGACCGCTGCAGCCCCCGCAGCAGCAGGCCCAGCTCGCCAGCATCGAGCCGGGCACCTACCTGGTCGGCGAAAAAAATGGCGGGCGCTCCGTCGATCAGCCCCAGAAGAAGATTCGCCTGGCGGCTTTCCGCATCGCGATTTCGCCTGTAACGAACGCCGAGTATCGGCGCTTCATCGGGGCCACCGGCTACAAGGCCCCGATGCTGAACGATCATCCGCAGTTCGGCGGCGATCTGCATCCCGTGGTGATGGTGAGTTGGGCCGATGCCTGTGCCTATGCGAAATGGGCCGGCGGCCGGTTGCCCACCGAGCTGGAATGGGAAGTCGCCGCCAAGGCGGGCGATCCCCTGAACAGCTACCCCTGGGGGCCGAGTGCGCCCCAGATTACGCAGGCCAATACCGACAATGTCTGTTCGGCCACGACGCCGGTTGGCAGCTACCGCACCGGAAACAACGCGCTGGGCATGACCGATTGCTGCGGCAATGTCTGGGAATGGTGCGCGGACAGCTGGGACGATTCGCTTCTCAAGGTTGTCCCGGCCGATTGCCTCAATCCCCGGGCCTCAACCCAAAGCGAACTTCGCGCCATTCGGGGCGGGAGCTTCGATACACCGCTGGTGGCCAGTCGCATCACATTCCGTCGCGGAATCGAGGGCAGCGTAAGGCGCGCTGATATCGGCTTTCGCGTCGCTTACGATATGTGATCGCCATGGCCGAGATCGCAAAGAACGACCACGACGATCACACTCTGGTGGTGGCCGCCCCCGATGCCGACAAGACATTGGCTGTCTCGTCCGGCGCCCCCGCGGCCACGTCCCGAGGCCCCGATGCCACCCATGTCGAGTTTCTGCGCAAGGTACAGGCGCGCGCGAAATCCAAGCCGAAAGCGAAAAGCCCGGCGAGCCCGGCGGACGCGGTCGTTCCGGCGCCGGAAAGCGCCCCTGCAAAGCCGGTCACCCAGCCCAAGAAGGCATTTTTCTCGCCGGTGATTACCAAGCTGGTTGGGCGTGGGCTGTTATCGCAACGCGATGCAATCTCCGCTTCCTTGCGGGCCCGCGACCAGGGCACGACGTTTCTGACCGCTTTGGCGCAGATCAGCTCGATCGCCAATGATGCCGAGCTGTATAAAGGCCTGGCTGACGAAGCCGGTCTGGCATTTGTCGGCAACGACCGTGAACTGGTCCAGCTTCTGGCGGAAGCGGACTGGCTGAATTTCAAGGAAGCCGACCAGCGAGGCTGCCTGCTCCTTCAGTCCGCGGCAGACGGACGGGCGCAGTATGCCGCCCTCGATCCGTTCGACATCATCACGCGGGACTGGCTTGCCGACCGTGTCGGACGGCCGGTCACGCCGGTGGTGGTGCTGCCGACGGCTTTCCAGACGGTTCTGGGCAGCCTGAAGACCCGCATCGAACCTCCGAAATCCGGCGATGAAAGCCTGGTGCCGATCGATGTGTCCTGGCAGCAGGAAACCAAGATTCTCAGCGAGCCCAGCGCGGGCGACGTGCCTTTGGTCGTGGACTATATCCTGCAGCGCTGTCACGGGCAGGGCGCTTCGGACGTGCATCTGGAGCCGACCGAAGAGGGCATGGTTGTGCGGGCCCGCCTGGACGGGATTCTTCACGAACAGAGCCGGATGCCGCTGAGTCTGCATTCCGCCGTTGTTTCGCGCATCAAGGTGCTGGGCGGCATGGACGTCGCGGAACGGCGCAGGCCGCAGGACGGGCGCATTCGCGTCATGATTCGCCGGTCTCCGCTCGACATCCGCGTATCCACCCTGCCGACGGTGTTGGGGGAAAAGGTGGTGATGCGCCTTCTGGACGACTCGGCGGTTCGCCCAAGTCCGGAACAGCTGGGCTTGCGCGACCGACATTTGCGGCTGATCATCGACAAGATTACCGCGCCGCACGGATTGATCCTTATCAGCGGCCCCACCGGCTCGGGCAAGACAACCACACTGTATTCCTGCCTGTCCGCCGCCGATCGCGACAAGCGAAATGTCGTGACCATCGAAGATCCGGTGGAATACCGGCTGCGCGGCGTTCACCAGATGCAGGTGAATGAAAAGATCGGCCTGACCTTCGCCAGCGGTTTGCGCACCATCCTGCGCCAGGATCCGGACATTGTGATGGTGGGCGAGTGCCGTGACGGCGAAACCGCACGCATGGCGGTGCAGGCCGCGCTGACCGGCCATGTCGTCTTTTCCACCATTCATGCCAATGACTGCGTCGGCGTGGTTTCGCGCCTTCTGGACATGCAGATAGACCCGTTCCTGGTCGCGTCTTCCTTGAGCCTGTCGATCTCCCAGCGCCTGGTGCGCATGTCCTGCAAGCATTGTTCGGTCATGGTGGAGGGCCGCGAGGTTCTGCGCCAGTTGCGCACCGAGGGCGTCTCGGACGAGAAAATGGCACGCCTCGGTTTGCAGATCGATGAGCGCATGCCGTGCAGCCAGCCCACCGGCTGCGCCGCGTGCCGCCACACCGGCTATGCCGGGCGCCAGGCGGTGTTTGAAATGCTTGAAACCACCTCGGAAATGCGCAAGCTGATCATTTCGGGCAACAACGACGTTGACCAGATGAGGTTGTTGGCGCGCGAGTCCGGCATGACCTCCATGGCGCAGAACGGCCTGCAGCTGGTGGAGGACGGCCGCACAACCTATGCCGAACTCTTCCGTGTGTTCGGAGAAGGCTAGTCATGGCCGGCTCCGACCTGCTGATCTTCACCAAGCAGTTCGCCGCCATGGTGCGCGCCAACCTGCCGCTGGTTCAGGCGCTGGAAAGCCTTTCGCGCGACTCGCCGCGCCGCTCCTTTCGATTGATCCTGAGTGACGTTCTGGAGCAGGTGAAATGCGGCCGGGACTTCGACCGTGCGCTGGCGGACTATCCCCGGACCTTTGACGGAACCTATATCGGTGTCGTGCGCGCCGGCATGGGATCTGGCCAGCTGGGCGTCGCACTCCAGCAAATCAGCGACTATCTCGACAGCCATGACAAGATACTGAAAAAGGTCCGCTCTGCGCTGATCTATCCGGCGCTGCTCTTTGCGGCTTTTGTCATGACATTCCATGTCATGGTCTTCGGGATACTGCCCCGCTTCCGATCCCTGTTCGGATCCTATGGCAAGGCGCTGCCCGCCCCAACCCAGTTCATTCTCGATGTCGGCGATATCTATGCCGCAAACTGGACGTTCATCCTGGGCGGCATCATTCTTGCGACCATGGCCTTCTTTGCGTGGGTAAAGACGCCGCAAGGCCGGGTTACCTTTGACCGCGTCAAGCTCAACCTGCCGCTCTTTGGCAGCCTCATGCGGCTTTCGGCGGTGGCCCGCTTTGCCCAGACGCTGGCAATCCAGGTGCAGAACTCGGTGTCCTTGATCGAAAGCATCCGGGTGGCGGCGCCGGCGAACAACAACAAGTATTTCGAACAAAGCCTTCTTCGCATCGCCGATCACATCGAGCAGGGCGAAAGCATCACCCACGCGTTTGAGCGTGAGGAGCTGTTTGGGGGCGTGGTACAGCAGATGATATCTGCGGGTGAGCAGTCCGGTGATCTGGGCGGCCCCCTTGTGTCGGTGGCCAACTATTTCGAAAGTCTTTGGGAGCAGAAGCTGGAATCGGTGATTTCGACTGTTAACCCTTTGCTAACGGCCACCATGGGCCTGCTGATCTCGGGCATGCTGGTTGCAGCATTTCTGCCGGTTTTCGATGTTTCCGGCCTGGCCGTACAGTAAAGCACGACCTGCCATCGCTTTAGTTAACCCTTTGTTTTCTCGCTAAAGTTTATTGTTGGACAACTGCCGCTCCAGCAAGAGTGAGTTATGAGTTCGAAGGGTTGCATCTCGGTTTGCCATGATGACGACGCGCTGATTGCCGAACTCTCGTTCTGGGCAACATCGGTTGGGCATGAAGTCGTGCGCCAGGACCGCAAGGAAGCGCTGAGCAACGCCCCCGCCAAATTGACGGCCGCCATCCTGCAGCTTACCGGCACCAGCGACGAGGAGATCGACACGATCCAGGCGCTTTCGGCGCGGACGGGCGGCAAGGTTCTGGTCGTCACCACATTGGATGTGAAAACGATTTCGTCCATTCGCAGGCTGTTCCAGGAAAAGTCGATCGACGTCGTTCTGATAGCGCGCGCCGATTTCAGCACCCGGCAGCTGGCTGATCTCCTGAAAACCAAGGAGAAGCAGCCCGACCTGGACCGTCAGACGCTCGCCGACGCCATCGCCAAGGGCTATGTGGCGGTTCATTATCAGCCCAAAGTGCCGTTCCGGGTGGATAGTCGGGCTTATGGCGTCGAAGCGCTGTGCCGGATCCAGCACCCCGAACTGGGCATGATCTTTCCGGACAGTTTCATCCCGCTGGCGGAAGCGCACGGTCTTATTCTTGAACTGACGGACGCCGTCACCGTTCAGGCTTTCCGCGACCTGAAGGCGTGGGACGCGCAGGGCGCGGCGCTGCGGATGGCCATCAACATTTCTCCGCGCCTGATGAGTGACATGGCCTGGTTCGAACTTTTCGAGCACCGGTGTCAGGAACACCAGATCGACCCGACGCGCATCACGCTGGAGGTCACCGAATCCTCGTCTCAAGGGGGCAAGCTGCTGGCGCTGGAGATTCTTTCGCGTTTGCGCCTGAAAGGCTTCCTGCTTTCGATCGACGATTTTGGAACCGGCTTTTCCTCGATGGAAACGCTCTACAAGCTGCCCTTCGGCGAGCTCAAGATCGACAAGGGCTTTGTCCTGGACTTTCACAAAAGCTCGGAAGCCAGAACACTGGTGGAAACCACGGTGGGTCTGGCACGCAAGCTCGGCCTGAAAATATGCGCCGAAGGGGTTGAAACCGAAGAACTCTTCCAGGAATTGAGCAACCTGCAATGCGACGATGCCCAGGGCTATTTCATCAGCAAGCCGATCGCCGCGGACAAGATACTTCCCTTTTTCGGTCAGTGGGAAACCGACAAGCTGCGGCTGTCCGGCACATCTTCATCCAACAAGGTGCGGATCATTCATGGCCTTCTGGCGGAAATTCTTTCCGCTCCGGACGATAGTGATGACGAGACAATTGTTCTGGGCGCTGAAGCCAGCGCTGTAACGAGCCAGGAGAAGGCTGGCGAGATAGCTGCCCGTATCCCGGGCCTGGTGATGGCCGGCGACATGCTGGGCGCACTCGCACATGTCCACCGCGCTGTGCGCTCACCCGGTGTCTCACCCTTGCTGGCGCGCAAGCTGCTCCATCTGCAAAGCGAGATTGAAGAGTCTCTGACGACCAAATCGGCTGAACTGGTGCGTGCTCCGCACACACTGCAACTGATCGGCTCCGCCTCGGTCACAATCGGGCGCGAATCGACAACTTCAAAAGGCGATATCTCGATCCCCTGCCGCTGGCTGTCGCGCGCGTCCAGAAATCTGCGGCTCTATGCGGAGGATTCGCAATGGCATATCTGCGATCTGGGCAGCACCAATGGCCATTTCCTTGGCGATGTTCGTCTGGCGCCGAATGAGCCTATGGCCTTGGCGGCCGGTGAAACCCTGATCGAAGTCGGCAAGACCGGTAGCGAGTCAGCGCCCGCCTGGTTGCGTTTCCAGATCAATCTGGATGGCAGTGTCCAGTTGAGCTTTGGAATAAATGGCGATTCCGATGAGAGCGGCGCCGCCTTGGTGGATCGCAGATGGATCATCTTTGAGCATGAGCTTACCGCCGGGCGCATGCCCGGGGCCGGTCTCACCGCCGGCGAAAGCGGTCCGGATGTCTCTGCCGATATCAGCATGCGCGAAAGCGGGTTATGGATCACGCCGCGCGCCGGACAGGTGATTGTGCTGGGCGGGCATGAGTTCTCCCAGGCGATACCGCTCGCCACCGGTTTTGAGCTTCAGCTAGGGTCCACCTCCTGGTCTGTCGCGGCAGGAAGCCAGCCGCAAGGACCTGTTGAGCCCGCCCAGCTTGCCTCTGCGTGTGCGTGAGGATTTGTCCATGCTCTCCAGCACCGTGAGCAAATGGGCCTTGTTCCGAAAGCGGGAAACCGCCCAGGAGGAGGGCATCGAGCGCGACTATATGCTGCGCGTGTTCCTCAACGACAGCATGTGTGAGCTGGTTGTCACCGACAAGGCGGGAGTGCAAGTCGGCCAGGTAGAGCGTCGCTCACTGGAAACGCAGACCTCACCAGAGACGATGCTCAGCGCGGCCGTGGATACCCTTGACCCAGATCTCGCCAATCGAGTCGGCAATGTGGAGATTTTTCTCGACGACCAGGAGATATCTGTCGTTGACAGCCGCCAGGCCAAGTTGAACCACTTCGAAGGCCGGGCGCTGGCCGAGTTCGGCAAGTACCAGCTGGGCGGCAAGCCGGCCTGCTTTGCGTCCCACCGTTTCGGGGAGACCAGTTCGCAGGAAACAGAGAAGCGCGTCCTCGCCTATATTTCCGAGGACAGGCTGACTGCGGTGCTCTTCGCCTTGGGAAAGCTTGCCCGGTTCACCACATTCTTCGGCCCATGGTCGCTGCAGTCAGTTTTGGCGGATCTATCGGACGATACCCAGGCCAAACTGTCCGTTCATGGCAGCTATTGCAGCCTGGCCATAGCAAGCAGCGCAGCCGGTGCGATTGCGGTGAGAAATTTTCCGTTCGGCAGTCGCGACCTGGTCAATGCCTATGCGAAGGAACATGCGATCAGCGCGGAGGATGCGCAATCGGCCCTGGGCATCCGCTCGCGCATCAGTGCGGGAAAATCCCTGCCGGCCGGCGCCTCCACCGGAAGCGAAGCGGCGCTGTTGCCGATCCTGAACAATCTTGCCGGAGAAGTCAGCGCCACCGCGGACTATTTCGAGTTTCAGCGACTGGCGGGCCGTGCCGCATCCTTGCAGCTCTCGCTGCTGAGCAGCCGGGTAGCAGGCTTTGCCAACTGGCTTACCTCCATGCTGGACATAGAGATATCCGAGGGTGCCCCGGCGCAAGCCCCCAAGCCTGTCCTCAACCTCCTCGACGGCATGCGCGGGGGGCTCCTGAAACTGGGCAATCAGACATTTGACTTTGTCGGCGGCCGTTTTGTTCGGTCCGCGGTTTCGGGTCCCTCCGGGGCTTCCGCAGATGACAGTCTGGCTTCCCGGATCAGAAGGGCGTCAAAACAATCCCTGACCCTGAATGATCTGAAGCCTGCCGCACTTCCCGCGGCGGTGATTGCGGCCGTCCTGGCGATGATCGTGGGGGGATACAGCTACGTCCTCGCCCCCAAGGACGCCGAACTCGAAGCCACCGTGAAACTCTATGAAGGCGTTCTGGCGCAATCCGCACAGCCGCGCGCACAGCCTGCAGAGGTTCAAACAGCCCATGCCGTGTTGTGGGCCAATGACCTTGTGACCATTGCCGGCGCGCTTCCGTACAATGTGAAACTGAAGCAGATGCTTCTGGCACCGGCCAACGGCGCTACGGGCGCAACCCTGCAGATCACCGGCGTTCTTCCGCAAAGTGGGCAGAACAACCTCCAACAGATCGGCCGCTTCATCAGCCGGATTTCGGCATCAAAAAAGCTGCGCCACCGTCTTGGTGATGTGACATTCGCCGGTATCGGGCAGGGGGAAATCAAGGAAGAGGATGCGGAAAGCGAGTTCCGGGTGGTGGCAAAGATCACGCAGGCACCACAGCCATGAACCTGCCAGCCGCCGTTACGGAACAGCGCAACCTGATTTCCCTGGGCTTCCTTGTTCTGGCAGCACTGTTCGTGGTCTATCGCTGGCACTACACGTCGGAAGTGCAGGCCGCGGCGAACCTGCAAAGGCTGTCCGATGTTCTCAGGCTGGAGGCGGTGGCCAAGCCCATTGCGCCCGCGCCGGTCGGGGGGACCAAGGGCGCAACCGTCCCTGATCTGTTGGTCAGCTTGCAGGAGGCCGCGTCGCAAAACAGTATCGCCATCCGCAGCGTAGCGCCCGATCCCGCGGACCCCCAGAAGATAAAACTCGGCGTCGACGGTGATTTCCGGAACATGATGCTCTTCCTGGGCCGGATAGAGACCTTCCAGATCACGATTTCAACGTTTGATTTCGCCCCTGACGAAAGCGGCAAGCTGGCCGGCACGATTGAGATTCAACATTCGGGCAAGCCCGGCGCACCGCCGTCGTTTGCGGACTATCTGGACGCAATTTTGAAGTATACCGCTGTCCGAAATCCGTTCGAAATCGGAAATCCCGTTCCGTTGCCCAATACTGGAAATGACCTGGGCGATATCAGCTGGACCTATCATCTCACCAGCATCACGCTGTATGGCGCGGAGCGGGTTGCCACCATTGACGGCAAGGACTACCGCGTCGGGGAGAGTTTCAACGGCATGCAGATCGAGGCGATAGGGCCTTCCAGCGTCAGTCTGCGCGCGCCCAATCAGCCTTTGATACAGAAGCTTCACTTTCGGCAAAACCCCACAGGGGGCGCCGATGGGAATTGATACGGTTGAATCGGGCCGCGCCGCCCATATCGCCCCTGCCATCGTGGACATGGCAAACCTGTCGCACCGCGGTCATGTCCGCCAGCGAAACGAAGACGTTTGCCGGCTGGAAGCGGCCGCGGGCCTGTCCATCGTCGCGGACGGCGTTGGCGGTCATGGTGACGGACAGTGGGCAAGCGAGAAGGCGGTGGCCCTGGTTACCGCCACGCTGTTGCGCAACGTTGCGGCAGGCGCGTTGCGGCAGGATGCATGTGAGACCGTCGTTGCGGACGCGCTTCAGCTCTCCAATAACGCGATGATGGCCGAAAACGCCCGGACGGGCTCTGCGAGCGGTTGCACGATAGCAGGCATATGGGGCGGCGGCGGGGCAGGTCATGTTACCGCCTTTAACGTCGGGGACAGCCCCATATTTCACTTGTCTGGAGGGCTTCTTCAGAAGGTGTCCCGGGACCATTCGCTTTTTCAGCTCTGGGTGGATGGCGGGCGAACCGGCAAGGAGCCCTCGAAAAGAATGATCGTTCAGGCCATGGGCATCTCCGACCCGCTCACGCCGCATATCGTCTCCTTCGCGGTTCGCCCAGGTGACACGATTCTGCTTTGCACCGACGGGCTCATTGGGGCGCTCACGCTCGATCAGATCCGGAGCCTGCTTTTATCAGCCCAAAATTCCAAAGAGGCTTGTGAACTGCTGATCAAGGCCGCGCTGGCCGGCCCGGCCGCAGACAATCTTACGGTTGCGGTATCGCGTTATTGAGTGTTGCCCAGGCCGGTCAGGAACCGTTAACCAAAGCTTTCCAGGTTCCATCGCGTCTTTGCCGAGGTCTTAAGTCAACCTTTACCCTAATGGCGGCAATCTTTTCCCCGAGAATGTGAGCGCACCGACCAGCCGCGTCACCGGGAGGAAGTCTTGCCAGTAATCCCAAATCCGAGCGTCAGGACATGGCCAGGCCGTGTTGTTGGGAAGGCGCGGACAGGTTTGATCCGGCCCCTCCTCGCCATGGGGGTGGCTCTGACCCCGCTCACGGCGTCGGCACAGGAGGGAGGCAGTATTCCCTGGAACCGCTCCCTTACGGTTACGCGCACCTCATCTGATGACGACATCAGGAATGTTTTTCGCAGTTTTCTGCAAGCAAACGGACTCTCGGTGGCTTTCGCGCCTTCGGTGAAACAGAAGGTATCGTTCCATCTGGAGAATGTCCCGATCGAACAGGCCTTCACCCAGCTGGTGGACGAGCATAATCTGACATACAGCTATAATCCCGGAACCAAGACGGTTTTGGTGAACGCCGCGGCGGGCGGTGGCGGCGGCACTTCGGTGGATCGCAAGGCGGCCGCGTTCGTAACTTTGAACGCCGTGACCTATGCCGAAGTCGTTCAGGCGATAAACAATCTCGGCCTTGGACTGGGCGGTCTCAAATATGATGGCGCGTCCAAGACGCTGGCCATCAGCGGCGATGCCGACCGGATCAAGCAGATCTCCACACTGGTGGAAAATCTGGATACCGTTCGCAAACGCCAGGGGCCGGCGGACGCCAAGCTGGGTCCGCAGGAGGTCAAAGTCATACCGCTGCGCTTCACGGATGTGGGTCCCTCTACGCGTCAATTTCAGGGCAAGTCGGTGACGGTGCCGGGCATCGCCGAAACGCTTCGTACCGCGTTGGGACTGGATGATCGGGCCGTAACGCCCGGTGGCGCGGATGCATCGGCGCCAGCCTTTACGGCGGAATATGGCAGCCCGCGGATATCCATTGATCCGCGCACCAATTCTGTCGTGGTTCAGGGTTCCCAACGCGCGATCGCCGCGGTGGAAAAGATCATCAGCCAGCTCGACCGTCCGCTGCAGATGGTCGAGATCGAAGTTCTTATCGTCACGGCGAATGTCGGCGTTGCCCGGCAGCTTGGCGTCAACTGGCGTGGCTCGCAGGTCAATGCCGGTGATCCGGCAAGCAGCTTTGCGGTGGATACCGGCACGAAGGCCAGCGGTTCGAGCACCGGTTCGGGGGGCACGGGTGGCCAGGCGGGCGGGCCAGTGACGGTGGGAACAAACGGCCAGGTATTCAGCAGCAATGGGCTGGATGCCCTGAGCTTGCTGCCGGCCGGCGCCGCCGGCGCGACCGCAGCCTCCTTTGTGATCCGGGGCGGCCAGGCCATTATCCAGGCCCAGCTGCAGGCACTGGCTTCCAAGGACCGTGCCCGTATTCTCTCCGCTCCCAAGCTGGTGACGCTGGACAACATTACCGCACGCATTACGCGCAGCCAGAACATCTATGTTCAGGTCAACACCGTCAGCCCCGCCGGCGGCTATGGCGGCGTGGGTCTGCAGGAAATCCAGACCGGCCTTACCCTGGAAATCACACCCTCCATCGTGCCGGCGCAATCCGACCGCGAACAGTCCCTAGTGCGCCTGAATTTGCGCGCGGAAAACTCGGCCCCGGGTACGGGCGCGTTCGGTCAGATCGACGTCAACTCGCAGGAAGTGCAAACCAACGTGCTGGTGCCCGATGCCGACACCTTTGTGATTGGCGGGCTGTTCGATGACAGCCAGATCAATTCGACAAGCGGCGTGCCGTATCTGAAGGACATTCCCCTTATTGGCGGGCTGTTCCAGACCACACAGAGCCAGAAGTCGCTCGGCGAAACCATATTCTTCATCACGCCGCGCATCGTTGACGAACGTTCCGTCCTGCAGCGTGACATCGCAGTGCGGGAAGGGTCAATCGAGTATATCC
>JBBSKJ010000002.1:0-23452 GCA_038256475.1 Micropepsales bacterium
GCCGCATTCGCCGCCGATCAGAAGCGAGTCGCACTGGGTGTAGTTGCGCGCATTCTTCGCCTTGCCATAGACGCTGACCAGCCCGCGATAGGTGTTCTGCGCCTTGCCCGCCGAAATGCCCTTGGAGATGATGCGCGAGCGGGTATTGGCGCCCAGATGGATCATCTTGGTGCCGGTATCGGCCTGCTGGTAATTGTTGGCGATGGCGATGGAATAGAATTCGCCGACGCTTTCGTCGCCGCGCAGGATGCAGCTGGGATACTTCCAGGTGATGGCCGAACCGGTTTCCACCTGGGTCCAGCTGATCTTGGATTTCTTCCCCCGGCAGTCACCGCGCTTGGTGACGAAGTTGAAGATGCCACCCAACCCATTCTCGTCGCCCGGATACCAGTTCTGCACCGTGGAATATTTGATCTCGGCATTGTCCAGCGTCACCAGCTCCACCACCGCGGCATGCAGCTGGTTTTCGTCGCGCTTGGGCGCGGTGCAGCCTTCCAGGTAGCTGACATAGCTGCCTTCGTCGGCAATGATCAGAGTGCGTTCGAACTGGCCGGTTTCCGAGGCATTGATGCGGAAATAGGTGGAAAGCTCCATCGGACAGCGCACGCCCTTGGGCACAAAGACGAACGTGCCGTCGGAAAACACCGCCGCATTCAGCGTGGCGAAGAAATTGTCGGTCACCGGCACCACGGTGCCCAGATACTGTTTCACCAGATCGGGATAATCGCGGATTGCTTCGGAGATCGGGCAGAAGATCACCCCTGCCTCGTTCAGCTTTTCCTTGAAGGTGGTGGCGACCGAAACGCTGTCGAACACCGCATCCACCGCCACGCCGGCCAGCGCCATCTGCTCGTGCAGCGGAATGCCCAGCTTCTTGTAGGTCTCCAGCAGCTTGGGATCGACCTCATCGAGGCTCTGCTTCAGCGGCGTATTCTTGGGCGCGGCATAATAAAAGGCGTTCTGATAATCGATTTTGGGGTAATGCACCCGGGCCCAGTTCGGCTCTTTCATGGTCAGCCAGCGCCGAAACGCGCCCAGCCGCCATTCCAGCATCCATTCCGGCTCGCCCTTCTTGGCGGAAATAAACCGCACCGTGTCTTCCGACAGGCCACGGGGCGCCATGTCCATCTCGATGTCGGTGACAAATCCGTATTTGTACTTTTCGCCAATCTCGGCGACCTGCTGTTTGGTTTCGGCGGCGATCGACATTACGCGGCCCGATCGTTGGAAGAGGTGGCGCGAAGGCGTTCGCGCAGCTTCAGCAGCGAACGCGTCGCCGCATGGACGTCTTCGGCGGTTGAATTCCAGCCAAAACTGGCGCGCAGGGCGCAAGCAGCCAGTTCGTGCTCCACGCCCATTGCCGTCAGGACATGACTGACCGCCACCTTGCCGCTGGAACAGGTCGAGCCCGAGCTCACCATCACGCCGTCCAGATCCATGCTGATCAGCGCGGTTTCCGCGCTGAGGCCCGGAATGGCAAAACAGGAGGTGCTGCACAGCCGCGCCGCATCGCTGCCAAAGATCACGGCTTCCGGCGCGATCTGCTTCAGGCTGGTTTCAAATTGATCGCGCAGATGGGCGATGCGGGCGCGCTCGCCCTGAGCATCGCGCACCGCATGGGCGGCGGCGCCAAAGCCGGCAATGCCCGCCAGATTTTCCGTGCCGGCGCGCAATCCCTTTTGCTGGCCACCGCCAACCAGCTGCGGCGCCAGCGGGGCACCGTCTGCCACCAGCAGCGCGCCCGCACCCTGCGGTCCGGCGATCTTGTGGGCCGACAGCACCATGTAGTCGCACAGCGCGAAATCGAGATCGATCTTGCCGGCCGCCGGTACCGCGTCCACCAGCAGCAGGGCGCCCGCTTCCCGGACAAGTTTGGAGACATCCGCGATGGGCTGCACCACGCCGGTTTCATTGTTGGCGGCCATCACCGCCACCAGGGCGCGGCCCTTGCCTTCGCGCAACGCCACGCGCAGCGCTTCCAGATCGATCACGCCTTCGCCTGTCACCGGCAAAGTCGCAACGCGAATCCAGGGAAAACGTTCGGCCAGCCTGGCGGCCGTCGCCAGCACCGAATTATGCTCGATGGCGGAGACAAAAACACGGGTGATGCGCGAAGTCTCGCCTTCCAGCGAACCTTCCGCGGCGCCGAACAGCGCCAGATTGTTGGCTTCGGTGGCACCGCTGGTGAAAATCACCGTGGCAGCCGCACCGTTCACCAGGGCGGCGACCCGCTCACGCGCCTCGTCCATGATGGCGCGGGCGGCCCGGCCGCTGGCGTGAATGGAGGACGGATTGCCGCCCACCGACACGGCATGGGTTACCGCCGAGAGGGACTCGGGGCGTAGCGGCGATGTGGCGTTGTGATCCAGGTAATGCATCTCAGGCAGCCGCGGTCTCGCTGTCGAGGCCAGCACTCATATCGTTGCAGGGTTTGGCGCGGCCCAGCACCCGGCGCTCCACCACATCGGCCAGGGACACCGAGGACAGGAAAACATGAATCTGCTGTCCCAACTCTTCCCACAGATCATGGGTGACGCAGCGCGCACCCGTCTTGGTGCAGCCCTTGGTGCTGCCGGTCTTGCAGCGGGTGGCCGCGATAGGTTCATCGACCGCCAGGATGATGTCGGCGATACGCAGTTCGCCGGAGGGACGCGACAGGCGATAGCCGCCGCCGGGCCCGCGCACACTGGTGACCAGACCGCCGCGCCGCAGCTTGGCGAACAGCTGTTCCAGATAAGAGAGCGAAATATCCTGGCGGGCCGCGATGTCGGCGAGCGCCACAGGGCGGGGGTCGGATTTGGCATCGGCGGCATTGCCCGCCAAATCGGCCATCGCCATCACCGCATAACGTCCCTTGGTGCTCAGCCGCATGACAGTTCCTTTTGCGAAAGCGGCGTTTTCCCTTGCTTTTTGACCCCCCTCCCGGTGTAGAGAAGCCAAGCCTCAGGAATGCCTGATGGCCCGGGATATAGAGTTCCCGACTAGATTGGTCAAGTATTCGCGGCGCATAGGTGGGCTGATCTGCAAGCGTCTGAAATTTCACGGTTTTCTTGGGGCCTAATCGGCCGGAAACCTGACTTTTTTGCTGGCAGATAGCCCGGTGGGGAAAACAAAAAGCCATGCCTGACATCATTCTCCCCGGCTCGGCGGGGCGCATCGAAGCGCGCTATCAGCGGCAAAAGGCGCCCGGCGCGCCGATGGCGCTGGTGCTGCACCCGCATCCGCAGTTCGGCGGCACCATGAACAACCCGCTGGTCTATGACCTGTTTCACATGTTCCACGGGCTGGGCTGCACCACCGTGCGCTTCAATTTTCGCGGCGTCGGCCGCAGCCAGGGCAGCTTCGACAATGGCGCCGGCGAATTGTCCGACGCCGCCGCCATCCTCGACTGGATGAACACGCTGTATCCCAACCCGTCCAATGTCTGGGTCTGCGGTATCTCGTTCGGCGCCTGGATCGGCATGCAACTGTTGATGCGCCGCCCGGAGATCACCGGCTTCGTCTCCATCGCGCCGCCCGCCAGCATGTATGACTTCGCCTTCCTGGCGCCCTGCCCCGCTTCGGGCCTGATCGTCCATGGCACAAGGGACAATGTGGTGCCGGAACCCGATGTCCAGAAGCTGGTGGACCGGCTGACCGCCCAGAAGGGCATCAAGATCACCTACAACAAGATCGACGGCGCCAATCACTTCTTCGACAAGCATGAAGCCGATGTGGTGGAGACGGTGAAGGAATACGTTTCCAACATGATGAGCAAGCCGCGCGAAGGCCGCTAGGCCTTCCAGAGTTTGCCGCCGGTCATAGCGCGCGCCACGCCCGTGGTGGTGGGCAGCGATAGCGGCAATTCCCGTTTCGCGCGCATCGCCAGATAGGCAAAGCCTTCGGCTTCCAGCGCGTCGCCGTCCCATCCCATTTCGTCCGCCGCGATCACGGGCCCGCCCACCCGTTCTTTCAGCATTGCCATCAACGTCTTGTTGTGACGTCCGCCGCCGCTGACGATCCAGCTTTTGGCCTCTTGCGGGAAATGTTCAACGGCCCGCGTCAGCGATGCGGCAGTGAAAGCGGTCAGCGTCGCCGCGCCATCAGCAGGTGACAGCCCTTCGACGGCTTCCATGCCGAAATCCATCCGGTCCAGAGACTTTGGCGGAACGCGTGTAAAAAAAGGATTGTCCAGCATCTGGGCCAGCGCCGCACCGTTCACTTTGCCCGTGGCGGCAAAGGCGCCGTCCAAGTCCACCGGCCTGCCGGTATGGCGTTGCATCCAGTCGTCGATCGGCGCATTGCCGGGGCCGGTGTCGAAGGCCAGCACCGTATCGCCCCATATATAAGTGACCTGCGCGACGCCGCCGATATTCACCACCACCAGCGGCTCCGGCTGGCCGATCTGCCTTGCCCGGGCGGCATGATAGAGCGGCATCAGGGGGGCACCCTGCCCGCCGGCCGCCACATCGGCGCTGCGGAAATCGTTGATCACATCGATGCCCGTGAGCCGCGCCAGCAGGGCGCCGTCGCCGATCTGCCAGGTCCATCCCGCTTCAGGCCGATGCAAAATGGTCTGGCCGTGAAAGCCGACCAGATCGGCGTTTCCTACTTTTGCCAGCAGCGCCTTCACCGCCTCGGCATGGGCCTCGGTCAAACGCCGCTCGGTATCGCGGATGGAATCTGGGATGGCCCCGCCCTGCGGCACCGTCCGGGCGGTCTCCAGAGCGGCCCGCAGCAGCCCGCGCATCTGCGCGTTGTAGGGCACGGTCAGGCTGGGACCGGGGCGCACAATATCCAGTCCGTCGGTCTCCAGCAGGGCGGCATCAATGCCGTCGAGCGAGGTGCCGCTCATCAGGCCAATGACTTTCAAGATTTCCGCCATTTGTGCTATGCCGCCTTTGTTTACCCCCATCTGTCCGCCACGCGGGCAAGCCCGCTAGCGGACATCTTCCCCCGCCGGTCGCTACGCTCGCGGGGGAAGAAAGTCTGAGATTACATCATGCCTGCCGCGCCGCAATTCCAGTCCGATTTCCTGCGCACCTTTGCCGCGCGCGGCGCCTATTATGACTGCTCGGCGCCGGAGGATCTGGACGCGCTGTTCCAGAAGGAACGCGTCACCGCCTATATCGGCTTCGACTGCACCGCCGACTCGCTGCATGTCGGCAGCCTGGTGCAGTTGATGACCCTGCGCCGGCTACAGCAGGCCGGGCACAAGCCGATCCTGCTGATGGGCGGCGGCACCACCAAGGCCGGCGATCCGTCAGGCAAGGATGAGAGCCGCCAGCTGCTCACCAACGAACAGATCGACGCCAACAAGCAAAGCATCCTGGGCGGCATCCGCCATCTGCTAAAATTCGGCGATGGGCCGTCGGATGCCATTCTGGTGGACAATGCCGAATGGCTGGACAGACTGGACTACATCCCCTTCCTGCGCGATGTGGGACGGCATTTTTCGGTCAACCGCATGCTGACGATGGAAAGTGTCAAGCTGCGCATGGAACGCGAACAGCCGCTGTCATTCCTGGAATTCAATTATTCCATCATGCAGGCCTATGATTTCGTCGAGCTCTACAAGCGCTATGGCTGCAAGCTGCAGTCTTCGGGCTCCGACCAGTGGGGCAATGTCGTGTCCGGCATCGATCTGGGGCGGCGGATGGAAAGCACCCAGCTTTTCGGCCTGACCACGCCGCTGATCACCACAGCCTCGGGCGCCAAGATGGGCAAGACCGCTGCCGGCGCGGTGTGGCTGAATGCCGACCGTGTTTCGCCTTATGATTATTGGCAATTCTGGCGCAACACCGAGGATCGCGACGTCGGCCGCTTCCTGCGCCTGTTCACCGACATGGCGGAAGACGAAATCGCCCGGCTGGAAAAACTCGAAGGCGCGGAACTCAACGACGCCAAGAAAGTTCTGGCGACCGAAGCCACCGCCATCCTGCATGGCCGTGGCGCGGCGGAGAAATCCGGCGACACGGCGCGGCAGGCTTTTGAAGAGGGTGCGTCGGCGCAAGGCCTTCCCACCATCACCGCGACCTTGCCGGACGGCATTCTCAATCTCGCCGTGGCGGCGGGACTGGCTGCGTCAAACTCCGAAGCCCGCAAGCTGATCGCCAACAATGGCCTGAAGCTGAACGATGCGTCCGTATCGGATCCGAAGCTGATGGTCGACACCTCGGCTCTCAACAGCGATGGCGTGCTGAAACTCTCCAGCGGCAAGAAGAAACACGTGTTGGTAAAACCGTCTTAATTCGCCGGCGGCTTGGGTGGCGGCGCGGTGGCCTGCGCATTCGACGGCGCGTTGGCTGCATTCGGCATGTCGCCTTCGAAAATGCGGCGCAGGATACCGGGCGTCAGGATCGAGAGCGGGTTGGTGGAGATTACCGGCTGCTCGGAATTTCCGGTCATGGAATAGGTGATGCCGAAAATGCCTTCACCCTTCTTGGATGCCAGGATATCGCCCAACAGCGGCACGTTGCTGATCAGGGAATTGACCCCATAGGCCGGGACCAGCGAACCCTTGAGCGCCAGGACGCCCTTGGGCCGGTCGATATAGCCGTCGGCACTGGCCCCGATGGCGGGTCCGCGCACCCGGGCGCCATTGACGCTGATGACATTGTTCCTGGAGCTGAACGGCATGTTCAGTTCATCGAGGGTCATTCCGTCGCCGCCCATCAGATCGCCCAAGCCCGTGAGCGATCCCGCCGAGAACAACCGCGCCAGCATGGACTGATTGACCATGGTGAAGTCCTTCACCGTCAGCGTACCGGTAAAATCCGGCGCGGGATTGTTGGGATTGACCAAGTCGCTGGCCTGGCCCGGCAGGTTGACGATTGTGGAAAGCTGACCGCCGCGCATGCTTTCAAAGGCAAATAGGCCGCGCGCCAGCAAGCCGGCATCACCGCTGGTCAGCGTTACCTTGCGCCCGGTGGCCGAGGTTTCCAGATTGGCGGAGATCGGCGTCGCGGTGCGGCCGGTCATCGCCAGATTGCCGCTCATCGCCAGCGCCGAGGGGCGAATGCCGATGCCGGCCAGATTGAGATTGAAGGGCATGATGGCGACGCCCGAGCGCATCGCCAGCCGATCAAGCCTGGCATCGATGCGGAACCGCCCCTCTGGCGTATCGTCCTGGGCCTGTGCCGCCGCGCCGCCCGGCACTTCATTGGTGCCGTTGCGACCGACCTTTGACCCGTCCAGCGAGCGGCCACGCAGCACATAGTCATCGCCATTGGCGGTGCGGGTCAATTGAAATGACAAATCGTTGAGCGATCCCATCTTGACGGAGGAAAAATTCAGCACCGTCAATTCGCCCAACTTGTTGAAGTTGGCCGTGCCGGTGGCGTTCAGCACGGGCCCGGTGATGCGGATGGTTTCATCCGACAATACGTTGCCGGGCGCGAAATTGGCTATGATGCGACCGCTGGCGGCCTGCCCTGGTGTTTTTTCCAGATTGACGATGGGGACGCTCAGGCGCGCGGGCGTGAAATCCACCGCCACATCGGCGCGCACCAGGTTGCCGCTGCGGCCGATGATGTCGGCGGTGATCGGCACCGCGCCGCGGAAGTAGCGCTGCAGGTTGATATTCAGTGCGGCACGGCCGCCTTCCGTCATGACGCCCTTGACCAGCAGCTTGGTGGTATTGGGATCGGTGGTGCGGAAATCCTCGGTCCAGTCCACATTCAGCCGCGAGTCCGCCAGGTTGACCACGCCCACCTGGCGCAGGCGGGCATTGTCGATATCAAATGTGACGTCGCCATCCGTAATGCGTGTGCGCGCGCCCAGCGTTACCGCGAAATTCTGGACCCGCGCCTTCACCGAGATGCCGACATCGTCCACCGGCAGGTTGGCGAGCATCGGCACTTTGAAAGCGAGGTCGGCGCTGGCGGTTCCGCCGGTCTGTTTGGGATCGATGCCGAACTTGGTGGGATAGGTCAGCGGCTTCATGTCGATCAGGGTCATGACATCGGTCATGGCCCCCTCGATATGCACATTGAACTGCCCGATCGTGCCGGTCTGGTGCAGATCGGGGATCAGCGCCGCGCCCCTGCTGGCGGTGAGGGCCCCGATCCTTCCGCTGGTGAAGCTGGCCCTGAAGGTGTCGCCAGTCATGACGGCGTCACCATTGACGCCCGTGGCCCGGGTCAGGCCATTGATATAATTGCCCTCCAGACCCTTCATGCCGAAGGTCATCTTCAAGGACTCTTCGGGCAGGATCGCCTGGTCCAGCGTGCCGGGCGCGAAATTTGTCGCGGCCTCCAGCGGGCCGATCATGCCAGCAAAGATATTCTCTTCGATCCAGTCCCGCGCGCCCGGTGCCACCGGCTGCGGCCAGTACCGCAACAGGGTGCGTATCGGCAAAGCAGGAATGCGCGCCTTGGCCACCAGCCCCGGCGCGCCCTTGTCGTTCAGGGTCACGGTGCCGGAGGCATCCAGTGCAAAGCCCTGCGCCGCCACCGCCAGCTTGGCGACCTCGAACTGGCGCGTGGCGGTCAGATAATCCGCCGCGATGGTGAGCGACTGGTAGGCGACCTTGTCCTTGAAAATATCGGGCATATCCAGGGCGATCTTCGTGGCCGTAAGCTCGCCATGGACGCGTTCCAGCTTGCCTTCGGCATCAAGAATGAAATCGCCCCCACCCGTCATCACCGCCTGGGCCTCGCGCGAATCCAGCGCGGCCTCGCTCAGCGTCAGGTGGCGCCGCTTGCCGTCATAGCGTCCCGCCAACTTGAGGGCGCGGATATGCAGCGCCTTGCTGCGGAGTTGGGCGAAGGGAATCTCGCCACTGGCGGTCACGTCGAACGCCGCAGCCGCCAGAACGGCGCCGGGATTGACGGTGAATGTGCCGGAGGCATTGGCCATCAGCGGTATGTTCTTGAGGCCCGCGAACATCTGGGCGCTGCGTCCCAGCCCGCGCAGGTCGAGATCCGCGATCTTGACGCTGCCCTGGATGGGTCCGCGCGCCGGCGGCAAGGTGAGATCGGCGGTGACGTGGCTGCGGCTGCCGGCCAGCAGCACATCGGAATCGAAGGTGGCGCCGATCGCCTCGCCCTGCGCGCGGATGGTGAGCTGGGCGCGGGGCGCGATGACCTCCAGGCCACTGATCTCGTCACGAATGGTGATATTGGCATCACGCACCGCGAAGCTTTCCAGCGACGAGGACTCGCCGCTGCGTTTGTCGATCACGGCGCGGATGCGCCCGATGATGTCGTCGTCATCCCCCTCCCGCTGGGTGCCCAGCCGGATACGCCCCGATTTCATGTGCACCAGGGTGAACTGCACCCCGACCAGGGTAATGCGGGTGACGACAAACTCGCCCTGAAGGAAAGGCGCGGCGGCCAGATCGATCGCGGCCTTGGGGGCGGTGGCGACGATTTGCCCGCGATTGTCGTAGAGGCGCGTGCCCATCACGACCAGATTCACCCGACCCTGGTCGCGGCTCCATTCGATGGCGGCCCGGTCATAGTCCAGATTGATGCCGGGCAGCGCCTCCTGGATCGCCCCTGCCAGGGTACCCTTGAGCGGACCCAGCGAGACCGGCCCCCACAGCAGGCGCAGCCCGGCCCCGACCATGAAAAAAACGATAGCCGCGACCAGCACGCCAGCGGTCAACGCGGCGCGGCTGATATGGTGAGCCTTTATGTAGTCGGAAAAAGGCAGCTTCACGCGGGGTCCGGCTTGATATCGGGTCCAGTATTGCAACTGTTAGGCTTAAAAAGGGCAAATGTTCCAGCCCCTTGGTAACGCATGGTGCGATTGCACAGACCCGTCCGAATAGGCTTAAATCTAGGGGCGGCAAGGCTTTGGGAACTTTATGGGGTTGGGAGCGGGCGGTTTGTCGTCAGGGGACCGGGCACCTTCATTCAAAATCGCCACCGATGGGGGCAAAACACTCTCTTCGGCCGGGCTGAAGGGATCGCCCTATATCGTCTATTTCTACCCCAAGGATGACACCTCCGGCTGTACCAAGGAGGCGATTGCCTTCTCGGCGGCGCTGCCAAAATTCCGCAAATTGGGCGTCGAAGTGATCGGCGTCTCCCGCGACAGCCTGGAGGCCCACGCCAAATTCCGCAAAAAGCACAAGCTGAAGGTCGCGCTAGGCTCGGACCCCGAGACCAGAATGGCCGAGGATTGGGGCGTATGGGTCAAGAAGAGCCTTTATGGCCGCGAATATATGGGGCTGGAACGCGCCACCTTTCTGATAAACGACAAGGGCATGATCACGCAGGCCTGGCACAAGGTTAAGGTGCCCGGCCATGTCGAGGCCGTGCTGGAGGCCGCGAAAAGCCTATGAAAACACTTTTTCGTCGCGTCCGTAGCCCGCGATTAACCTCACGATCGTTTTTCTGGAACAAGCGGTTGCCGGATCAGAATCAACAAGGTGAAATGCCGGCCACTGGCGGCATGGGCGGCAAGCCCCGAAAGAATTCTGAAATGACGGCGACGTTCCTGGAACGCGTCTGGGCCTGGATTCATCAAACCTTTCCAGAGCGCCAGATCTACATCCGCAGTGATGGGCGGGTGCAGTTCTTCACCTTCGGGCCGTCGCTCCAGGCCACCCTGGCCGGCCTGACCCTGATCTTCCTGGGCTGGGTGGCGTTCGCCACCGTCAATGTGATTTTCAAGGATCGCATCATCACCGCCAAGGATCACCGCTATCAGCAGATGCAGGCGGCCTATGAAAACCGCGTCGCCGATCTGCAGGTATCCTATGACGAGTTGAATGGCGCGCTGGTGGGGGCGGAAGACCGCTTCAAGGCCATCGCCGACGGCTTGCAGGCCAAACAGAACGCCATTGCCGGTTTCCTCAACCGCGCCAATCAGGTGCAGGCCAGCCTGGGCGGCCGCAGGGCGGCCTCGTCCGTGCCGCAGCTTTCGCCCGTCGCCCCGCCGGCCGCCCGGCCCGCACCCGGCCGCCCCGATGTGGAAGCGCCCGCCGATTTCCCTCTCGAGGATGGCGGTTCGTCCCAGCTGACCATGATGCCAGGGCCCGCCGAGCCCCAGCCGCGCACCGCCCGACCCGTCAAATCCAGCGCGTTGGGCAAGGCGATGCAGCGCTTTACCGCGCTGTTTGATCGCCTGGGCGAAAAGCTGCACATGACGGCCAACGCCAGTCCGTCGCGCGAACTGCCCGCCGCCTATGCGGAGCATCCGGCATTGCGCGCCTTGTCCGAGCAGACCAACCGTCTGGCGCAGATGGGGCGCAATGAGAATTTGCATATGGCCAAGACAGAAGGCGCCCTGGGCCAGGGCGTGGGCATGCTGCGCAATGTGATGCGCCGCACGGGCATCAATCCCGATACCTTCGCCCGCAAAATCGCCGCCAGCCAAAGCGTGGGCGGCCCCGACATTCCGCTGGATCAGGTGCGCATCGAAGGCATCAGCGATCCGACCTTCACCAAGGCCTATCTCAGCGCTGCGGCGGTGCTGGACGAACTCAATACCCTGTCGACGGCGCTGGACCATGTGCCGCTGGCGATGCCGGTCAGTGCGTCAGCCTTCGACAAAAGCAGCGGTTTCGGCGCGCGCGTCGATCCCTTCACCCGCCGTTACGCCTTTCATCCCGGCATCGACTTTGCGGGCCCCTGGGGGTCGGCGGTGCGGGCCACCGCGCCGGGCAAAGTGGTCTTTGCCGGCTATCGCGGCGGTTACGGCAACATGGTGGAGATCGACCATGGTTTTGGTCTGCACACCCGCTACGGTCATCTGTCGAAGATCACCGTGCGCAATGGCGCGCGCATCGACAAGGGCGGCAATCTCGGCCGGGTAGGTTCGACGGGACGCAGCACCGGGCCCCATGTTCATTACGAAGTCTGGTATGACAATGTCGTGAAGAACCCCAACAACTTCATCGAGGCGGGCCGCAATGTTTTCTAGCAAAAGCAAAGACAGCGCTCCCGCGCCCCAGCCCGTCGCCGCTCCGGTGAACGCCGCCAAGCGACCCCGCCAGCTTTCCGCACCCTCCATCATCAGCGCCGACATGGTGATCAATGGCACCCTGGTTTCGTCCGGTGACATCCAGATCGACGGCCGCATCGAAGGCGATGTGCGCAGCGTCGGGCTGGTGATCGGCGACAAGGCCGAAATCCATGGCGAAATCTATGCGGAAGACGTCACCGTCCGTGGCAAGGTGATGGGCCGTATCCGCGCCCGCAAGGTCCTGCTGGCCGCGACCAGCCATGTCGAAGGCGATATCCTGCACGAAGCTTTTGCGGTTGAATCCGGCGCCTTCTTTGAAGGCAATTGCCGTCATTCCGACAACCCGCTGGGAGACGCGCAGCGTCCCGCCGCGTCCGCCGGCAGCTTTGAAGCGGAAAAGCCCCAGGCTCAGGCGCTGTTCGCGCCCCTGAGCCCTGTCACGGGCTGAGGCGCGACGGCGAACCCGAGGCGTTAGCCGAGGGGTCGCTAGCGGCCGCGTAGCGACGCAGCGCGACCATCAAAAACTACTCGATATCTTCGATCTTTTCGCGCGGTTTACCGCCGACTTCCTGCGCCAGTGCGGCAGCCATGAAGGGGTCGAGGTCGCCGTCCAGCACATCCTGCGGCGTGCGGCTTTCCACGCCGGTGCGCAGGTCCTTCACCAGCTGATAGGGCTGCAAGACATAAGAGCGGATCTGGTGACCCCAGCCGATCTCCTTCTTCTCGCCGACAAAGGCGCCGGTCTCGTCCTTCTTGCGCTGCAGCTCGATTTCATAAAGCCGCGCCTTGAGCATGTCCCAGCAGGTGGCGCGGTTCTGATGCTGCGATTTGTCCGACTGGCTGGCGACCGCGATGCCGGTGGGAAGATGGGTGATGCGCACCGCGCTCTCGGTCTTGTTGACGTGCTGGCCACCCGCACCGCTGGCACGATAGACATCGATGCGCACGTCTTTTTCGGGAATGTCGATATTGATGGACTGGTCGATCACCGGATAGACCGTGACCGATGAAAAGGATGTGTGCCGCCGGGCATTGGAATCGAAGGGCGAAATCCGCACCAGCCGGTGCACTCCGGCCTCGGTCTTCAGCCAGCCATAGGCATTGGCGCCCTTGACCAGCAGGGTGGTGGACTTGATGCCCGCGCCCTCGCCTTCGCTTTCCTCGATCAGCTGCAGCTTGTAGTCGTGACGCTCGGCCCAACGCATATACATGCGCAGCAGCATCGAAGCCCAGTCCTGGCTTTCGGTGCCGCCGGCCCCGGCATGGATTTCGATATAGGAGTCATTGCCGTCCGCTTCGCCCGACAGCATGGATTCCAGCCGCATCTGCTCGGCGCGCTTGCCAAGCGCCCGCAGGGAGTTTTCCGCGTCCGTTACCATGGCGGCGTCGTTTTCGGCTTCCGCCATCTCGATCAGGGCGGTGGCGTCGGCCAACTCGCTTTCCAGCTTCTTCACCGAAGACAGCGAGGATTCCAGCTTTTGCCGCTCGCGCATGAGTTTTTGCGCGGCCGTCGGGTCATTCCACAATGAAGGGTCTTCAGCCTTGGCGTTCAGTTCGTCCAGGCGGCGATTGGCGACGTTCCAGTCAAAGATGCCTCCTCAGCAGGGCGATGGCCTGCTGGATGTCGTCGGCGGCGCGGCTGATTTCAGGACGCATACTTCCTCGGTGTCATGGCCCGGGAATCCGGGCCACCCAGGTGACCAAAATTCCCATTTCTAAGATGTTTCGCAGTTCAATATTCGGCGGCGCGCATTTGTTCAACTGGGTGGCCCGCACTCCGGCGGGCCATGACATATTAGTAAAGCCCGCCTGTACCCTCGCCTACGGACGCAGGCGGCGGCTGGTTGGGCGCGGGTTGCGCGGGCGCGTAATCCTCGGCGCCGATCACCGGCCCAGGATCGGTGAAGGCGCTGCCCGCCTTGAAGGCTTCCATGATGGCGCCGGGCGTGCCCGGCGGCACCGGGGTGCCGGTGCGATAATCGATGGGTATCATTTCGATGCCCGGCGCGACGCGGAACGGCGTGGCCGGTGCATCCGCCAAAGCGCCCTTCATGAAATCACGGAAGATCGGCGCGGCGACGGTGCCGCCCTGCTCGTTCGACCCCAGGGTGCGCGGATTGTCGAAGCCCACGAACACGCCCGCGACCAGATCGGGAGAGAAGCCGACGAACCAGACATCCTTGGCATCGGAGGATGTCCCGGTCTTGCCCGCCAGGGGCTTGGGTATCTGCGCGCCGATCGAATAGGCCGCGGTGCCGCGCTGAACCACGCCCTGCAGCATGGAGACGACCTGGTAGGCGGTGCGCGGATCGATGATCTGCTCGCGCGTGTCGGTCAGCAGCGGCTCCTGCTGGCCGCGCCAGACGGCGTCGTTGCAACCCTCGCATTTGCGCGCGTCATGCCGCCAGATCGTCTTGCCGTGCCGATCCTGGATGCGGTCCACCAGCGAAGGCAGGACCTTCTTGCCGCCATTGACGAATTCGGAATAGCCGGCGACCATTTTCAGCAGCGTGGTTTCATAGGAACCCAGCGAATTGGCCAGCAGCGGCGGCAGCTTGTCATAGACGCCGAAGCGTATGGGATATTGCACCACCTTGTTCATGCCGACTTCGTGCGCCAGACGGACCGTCATGACGTTGCGCGACAGTTCCAGCCCGCGGCGCAGCGTGGTCTCGCCCAGATACTGGCCGACTTCGAAATTGTTGGGACGCCAGACCGGCAAGCCCGGCCCCTGGTCCAGCTCAAAGGGCGCATCCAGCACCCGGGTTGCGGGCGTATAGCCATTGTCCAGCGCGGCGGCATAGACGAACGGCTTGAACGATGAGCCGGGCTGGCGCTGGGCCTGCATGGCGCGGTCGAATTGCGACGAGGCGTAGGAGAATCCGCCGGACAGGGCCAGCACGCGCCCGGTATGGGGATCCATGGCCACAATGGCGCCGTTGATTTCCGGCACCTGGCGCAGACCAAATTCGCCCGGCTTGGCGGGCGCCGGCTGCGCCTCGACATAGAAAACCTCACCCGGCTTGAGCACCTGCCCAGGCGCGGTCGGCGCCGGTCCCCATGTGGCGCCCGGCAACTGTTTGCGCGCCCACTTATATCCGTCATAGGTCAGCGTGCCGGTGGTTCCGTCGGCAAAACCGACGCGGACATCCCTGCCCAGATATTCCAGCGCGACCGCCAGGCGCCAGGTCTCGATGCCCGATTCATTGGGCAACTCAGCAAGCTGTTTTTTCCAATCGGCGAGATCGACAGTCTTCTTGGCGCCGCGCCAGCCATGGCGGCGGTCGTAACGCACCAGCCCGGAGCGCAGCGCATTGACGGCATAGTTCTGAAGCCTGGTGTCCAGCGAGGCGCGCACCTGCAACCCGCTGTCATACAGGCCCTCGGCCTTGTAGCGGCCGATCAGGAGACGGCGCACTTCTTCAACATAGTAATCCACGTCGGCGGCCTGGCTGCCCAGGGCGCGGGTCTGGGTCACCAGCGGCTCGGCCTTGGCGGCGGCCTCCTGCTCGTCGGTGATATAGCCATTGTCATGCATCTGGGAGATGACCCAGTTGCGCCGGTCCACAGCCGCCTGATGGTAACGGCGCGGATCGTAATTGGCCGGGCCCTTGGGCAGCGCCGCCAGGAACGCGACTTCAGCGATGGACAGTTCGTCCAGCGACTTGCCGAAATAATTCAGCGTCGCCGCTCCGATGCCATAGCAGTTCTGGCCGAGATAGATCTCGTTCAGATACAGTTCCAGCACCTTTTCCTTGGGATAGGTGGCATCGATGCGCACCGCCAGGATCGCCTCGCGGATCTTGCGGCTAAATTTGACTTCCGAGTTGAGCAGGAAGTTGCGCGCCACCTGCTGGGTGATGGTGGAAGCGCCCTGGGGACGGCGGCTCTGCAATACCAGCCCGACATCCTTGATCGCCGCGCGCAGGATGCCCGAAGGATCAATGCCGGGATGGCTGTAGAAGTTGCGGTCTTCGGCGCTGGTGAAGGCCTCCTTGACCAGCTTGGGAATGAAGGTGACGGGAATGAATATCCGCCGCTCGCGGGCATACTCGCCCAGCACGGTGCCGTTACCGGCATAGACCCGGGTTGTGATGGGCGGGGTGTAATCCTGCAGCGTCTGCACGCTGGGCAGATCGCGGGTGATGGTGACCAGATAGATCGCAAGCGCCCCGGCCGCCAGGACGACCAGTGCGGCGGCCGTGAGGCCAAGCCATTTCAAGAGACGGGGAACCAGATTCTGCATGGGGCAACGGATTCATAAAGGTCCGACAGAGGCTTGGAAAGGGTGCTGGGACTGTCGGAACATCATCCTTGGCCCCTATTTTGTTGCAAATTGGGCGTCCACGGCATCGGCGATGGCTTCCGCAACCTGGGCGCGCCAACTCGCGGTGTTCATCTGGCGCGCGTTGCTGGCATTGGAAAGATAGCCAAGTTCCATCAGCACCGCCGGAACATCCGGGGCGGTCAGCACCGCCAGGCTGGCGCTGCGATGCGGGCGGCGGGCCAGAATATCGGTGACCTGCGAGAGTTCCTTGATCGCGATGGTGGCGAAGCGGGAGGACTTGTTGATGGTATCGCGCTGGGCCAGGTCTATCAGGATGGGCGCGACCGGATTGTTGCTGCCCGACAGATCCACGCCCGCGATGATGTCGGACTGGTTTTCACGCTTGGCCAGCGCGGCGCCTTCGCGGTCGGAGCGGCCATCGCTGAGGGTATAGATCGAAAGACCCGTGGTGCTCGGATCGGGATGGGAATCGGCGTGCAGGGAAAGAAACAGGTCCGCCTTGTGGGTGCGCGCGATTGCGACACGCTGACGGTGCGGAACAAAGGTGTCGTTTTCGCGGGTCATGAACACGGTATAGCCGCGCGCCCTGAGCACCCGCGCCAGGATCAGACCTTCGGCCAACGCCAGATCTTTTTCCATCAACCCATTGACGCCTACCGTGCCGGAATCGATACCCCCATGGCCGGGATCCAGCACGATGATTTTCTTGCCCGCGGCGCGCGCCGGCGGCGTCTGCTGGGCCGCGATCATCGCCGCCAGCCGTTCGGCATCGGTTTCGCGTTTTCGCAAGTCCGCGGGCCAGCCGGCATTGGCGTCGAATCTGGGCCGGGTGGTGGGAAACAGATCGATCACCACCCGATAGCCAAAACCGGAGGATGGCGGGATCACCAGCGTTTCGGACACCGACACCGGCCGATTGAGATCGATCACCATGCGCGCATTGCCGGCACGGAACTGGCCGTAGCGATAGGACTTGATGGCGCCGAACCCGCTGGGGCGCGGTGGCGCGCCCAGCCGCCACGACACGTCGGGCATGTCGATCACCACCCGGTCGGGATTGGCCAGCGCAAAGGCACGCAAATTGACGGGATCGGAAAGCTCGATCACCAGCCGGGTGCGGTCGTCATGCTCGCCGATGCGCGCGCTCATCACGATCGGCAGGGGTCCCTTGGGCTTGGCGCCGATCACCGGCCCGGGGCCAACCGGGGGAACAGGTTTGGGCGGCGCGGCCGGAAGCGTGCCCTGCGACTGTCGCATCAACCGGCCGATGGCATCGTCGCCCTGGGCCATCAGGACGGCAGGCGCCAGGACAGCGGCGGCAAAGAAAAGGACAAGCAAGACGCGCAACGATTGCCTTTCCGAATCTTGAAGCGCCTAGCCTAGCACGGCGATTTGTTTCGCTATCGCGCTTTTGCTAGGCTCGGCAGGCCAAGGGGCCCCTGATGTTTCTGGAAATAAAAGATTTTTTAAGTCCGCAGGCGGTGGCGCGGCTGACCGCCCTCGCCGCCACGGTCAATTTCGTGGACGGGCGGATTTCCAATCCCGCCAACCAGGCCAAGAGCAATCTGCAGGCCTCGCACGCCGATCCCGGCTATGCCGAATCCTCGGCCATCGTCGCCGAGGCTTTCGCCGCTTGCGAAGCGTTCCGCAATTTCGCCTACCCCACCCATGTCGCGCCACCGCTGCTGGCCCGCTACGAAGTCGGGATGAGTTACGGCGCGCATGCCGACGCGTCGCATATGCGGTTCGGCAACGAACTGCGCCGCTCCGACCTTTCGGCGACGGTATGGCTGAACCCGCCGGAAAGCTATGACGGCGGCGAGCTGGTGGTGCATCTGGGCACCCAGCCGGTGGTGATCAAGGGCACGCCCGGCAGCCTGGTGGTCTATCCCTCCACCCAGTTGCATGAAGTGACCCCTGTGCGGCGGGGCACCCGGCTGGTGTCCATCACCTTCATCGAAAGCATGGTCCCGGACGAGTTCCTGCGAACCCAGCTGTATGACCTCAGCGAGGTCGCTGCACTGGAAGGCCTGAACTTGCAGTGGGAAAACCGTGTCCGGTTGGACGCCGTGCGCAACAATCTGCTGCGGCTATGGTCACGTAACTTCTAAGTAATTGTTTTAGTTGATGTTTTTTACAAACGGGGCGGCTTGTCACAAATTCGCCCATTAATCGCTTGTTGAAACCTTGGCGGCACCCTACAAAATCTGCGTCCGGCAGCGCCTTGCGATTCTCGCGGCTGCCGCGCCGCCCTGATCAGCCCGGTAAGCCCCGCGAGCAACGCGAGCACAACGGCCCTTCAGGTAATCCCTTTGGCCCCAAGTCCCATCGGACCCATGGGCCCTGAAGTAGCAATGATTATCAAATTTGCGCTCCCCTCCGACGCTGTCCCGGCCCCAGGTCTTGTAAATCTGCTGGCCGTTTCGACGGATGGGTTTGCGCGCGTCCTTTCCACCAACAATTCGCGCCGCTCTTTCCCGCCCGCCGCACACAGTGCCGCCGGCGACATTCGCGCGCGCGCCGGAGAATTTCATGACCAAGCGCATGCTCATCGACGCCAACCACCCGGAAGAGACACGGGTGGTCATTCTCGACGGTTCCAAGGTCGAGGAATTTGATTTCGAGGCTGCTTCCAAGCGGCCTCTCAAGGGAAACATCTATCTTGCGAAAGTGACGCGCGTTGAGCCGTCGCTGCAGGCCGCCTTTGTCGAATATGGCGGCAACCGCCAGGGCTTCCTGGCCTTCGCCGAAATCCATCCCGATTATTACCAGATCCCCGTTGCCGACCGTCAGGCGCTGCTGGCCGAGCAGGAAGCCGAGGCCCGTCGCCGCCAGGAAGACGATATCGAATCCTTCGAGATCACCGGCCCCAAAGCCGATGCCGGCGCCGAGGACACCGACGACGAGGCCGAGGATGACAGCGACAGCGGCGAGGACACCGCCGAGATGGCGCCGCTGGTGCCGCTGGATACCGACGGCGGTGAAGACTCGTCCGAGCCTGCCAGCGACAGCACCGAGGACGATCATGAAGACGTGTTCGTCAATCATGACGGCGCGCCAGTCGAACATGAGCAGGACGAGGACGATGTTCCGGAATCCAAGTCAGACGCCGCGGCTGCCGCGCTGAACGACTATGACGGCGACCCGGACGTCGCGGCGGCCGAGGCCGCCGAAGAGAATGAGGGCGAAATCGAGCCCGTCGAGGCCCGGACCGCAGAAGGGGGTGAGGTCAGCGACACCGAAGTGATCGAAGGCGACGCGCTGCCGCAGACCGAAGACGGCGCGCCCCAGGATGGCGACTCCGCCGAAGCCCAGGCGTTGCAGGCGGGCAAGCCGTCACAGCGCTGGGTCCGCAAGAAGCATTACAAGATCCAGGAAGTCATCAAGCGCCGCCAGATCATCCTGGTGCAGGTGGTCAAGGAAGAACGCGGCAACAAGGGCGCGGCCCTCACCACCTATATGTCGCTGGCCGGCCGCTATTGCGTGCTGATGCCCAACACCCCGCGCGGCGGCGGCATTTCCCGCAAGATCACCAACGCCGCCGACCGCAAGCGCCTGAAAAGCGCCGCCCAGGGCCTGGAACTGCCAGAAGGCATGGGCCTGATCATTCGTACCGCCGGCGAGAACCGCACCAAGCTGGAAATCCGCCGCGACTATGACTATCTGCTGCGCCTGTGGGACACGATCCGCGAAAAGACCCTCTCCTCCAACGCCCCGGCCTGCGTTTATGAGGAAGGCGATCTGATCAAGCGCGTCATCCGCGACCTGTACAACAAGGATGTGCAGGACGTTGTGGTGGAAGGCGAAGAGGGCTTTCGCAACGCCAAGGACTTCATGCGCATGCTGATGCCCAGCCATGCCAAACATGTCCATCACTACAAGGACACCGTGCCGCTGTTCCAGCGCATGCATATCGAAGCCCAGCTGGACTCGATGTTTTCGCCCACCGTCACCCTCAAGTCGGGTGGCTATATCGTCATCAACCAGACCGAAGCGCTCGTCTCCGTCGACGTCAATTCGGGGCGCGCCACCCGCGAGCATTCCATC
The DNA here is from genome assembly GCA_038256475.1 of Micropepsales bacterium. Classification (GTDB taxonomy): domain Bacteria; phylum Pseudomonadota; class Alphaproteobacteria; order Micropepsales; family Micropepsaceae; genus Rhizomicrobium. The sequence goes on from JBBSKJ010000002.1 coordinate 20,231, forward strand.
GAGGAAACCGCGCGCAAGACCAACCTGGAAGCGGCCAGCGAAATCGGCCGCCAGCTGCGCCTGCGCGACCTGGCCGGCCTGATCGTGATCGACTTCATCGACATGGAAGAAGGCCGCAACGACCGCGAGGTCGAAAAGCGCCTGCGCGATGCGGTGAAGAACGACCGCGCCCGCGTCCAGATCGGCAAGATCTCACAATTCGGCCTGCTGGAAATGTCGCGCCAGCGCCTGCGTGCCGGCGTGATCGCCGGCTCCACGGTCACCTGCCCGCATTGCGACGGCCTGGGCCTGGTGCGTTCCATCGAATCCACCGCCCTGCGCGTGCTCCGGGGCCTGGAAGAGGAAGCGGAGAAGAACCGCGCCGCTGCCGTGACCGTGCGCATCGCCCATGATGTCGCGATCTATGTGCTGAACCAGAAGCGTCATGAACTGGCCCGTATCGAGGCCGAGCATGGCATGGAACTCTTCTTCGATCCCAAGGAAGGCCTCGCCGCGGGGACCTTCGAACTGGAGCGCACCAAGCAGCGCGATCCGTCGGAACGCCCGCGCAATTCCGCCGTCAGCATCGAGGCCGGCTTTGTGCCGTCCAGCGAGCCCGAGCCGGAATATGAAGAAGAGGTCGAGGAAGAAGAATTGGTGGAGGCCGATAGCGGCCAGCCGGATTCCCGCGACGAAGACGAGGAAGAACGCCCCGCACCGTCGCAAGGCGAACGCGGCGAGCGTGGTGAGCGCGAGAATGGCCGCCGCAAGCGCCGCCGCGGTGGACGTGGCCGCAGTCGCGACCGCGACGGTCAGCGCCCCTCGGGCGCCGACACGGGCGTGGCTGCCGCGCCCGTCGAGGGCCAGGAAGAAACCGCCGTCCCGGTGGATGACAGCGAATTCGAACCCGCCCAACCCGGTGCGCCGCTGGGCGAAAATGGCGAACCGCGCCGCAAGCGCCGCCGCCGCCGTGGCCGCCGTGGCGGACGCGATCGCGAGGATCGTCCGGCAGAAGCCGGAAACCAGGGCGGATTTGCCAAAGAGGTGGACCGTTTCGGCTCCGTGCCGGATGAGATCGACACTACCCCCACCGACACCGCGCCCGGGGCCCCGTCCATGCCGGTCTGGTCGCTCAAGGATGACATTCCCGACACCACGCCGAGTGATGAACCCAAGTCCGAAAAAAAGGGGTGGTGGCAGAAGGCTTTCGGCGGCGAATGAGAGCCTCAACCCGCCCTTCGCTTTAGCTCAGGGCGCTCGCTCCCTCTCGCATGTCCACTGGACATGCTCACGGGCCGGTCGCTCACGGTGGCAAAAGGCTTTCGGCGGCGAGTAACGCATAACCGCCGCACAAAAGAAAAAGCCGCGGTTCAACCCGCGGCTTTTTCTTTATTGAAAAATGTTGGCAGCCATTGAGTCCGCCGCGGTGCCAAGGCCGTGGGCGCCCGGATCGGACAGCGCCACGCAGGCCTCACTGTTGCAGGAAATCACATTCACCGTGTCGAACGGCGCCGCCCCGGTGCTGCGCAGGTCGCCCCGCTTGCCCGGCACGCGCCCCCGCGTCGCTTCCAGCAGCGCGTGCACCGCCGCCGCGGTTCCGTTCGGTCCGCCCGCACCCGTGGCCGCCAGAATCACATTGTCGCTGCCGGTGGCGATCAGGGGCGTAAGGAAAGCGCTGGCAAGACCCGCCGGCACCGCTGGCGAAGCCCCCAGCACCACACCGGTGCCGGCCGCTGTGCGGCCCGAACCAAACGGACCATTCAGGGTGACGGCGCAGGATGCCGCCTGGCCGCTCACATCAACGGCGGCAAAGCCGGTAGACCCCAGATCGCGCGGCAGATTGGCCACGCCGAAGGACGCCAGCGACTGGCGCACCGCCGCCGCGATTGCCGCCTCGCCCGCGCCCGGCTGGCGGGCGAGATTGTCGAACAGCGAATTGGTGAACACACCCGCGCCCGTGCGCGCGCCCGGCAGATGAATGACAAGATCACCGGCATTGCGCGTCCGCGCGGGGCCCTGCTGGGTTGTGACCGCGGCCAGTTCATCCAGGGTAATGGCGCCGCCCTGAGCCGCGGAATAGGCTTCGATGCGCGCCGCCGTCGCGCCCCTGTAAAAACCGTCCGCGCCGCTCATGCGGATCTGACTGAGGGTCAACCCCAGAGCCGGATTGCGCACTTCACTGCCGGTCGCGCGCAACTGGCCGGATTCATCCAGAAACTCCGCCGCAAGGTCCGCATCGAGGCGAATGACATTCTGTGCCGCGGCGAGCCGCGCGGAGAGCGCCTGGGAGATGGGAAAGCCGGTAGCGGCATAGGCCTCGGCCGGCGCCACTACCCGCTGCCACGGCAGCGCGCCATGAAGCCGCTGCATATCGGCAAAGGCGCGCACCCCGCCTGGCACCGCATAGGCGCCGCCGCGCGCAGGCGCGCGGGTCAGGAAATTGAATTCCGTTACCCGGCCGCTGGTGTCCCTGACCAGGCAAAGGCCGCCACTGCCAAGTCCGGCGGCGGCCGGATAGGTCACCGACAGGGTGAAGAACATGGCGGACACCGCGTCCACTGCCGTGCCCTGTGACGTCAGAACAGCGGCGCCGGCCCTGGCAGCCAGCGGCTCATCGCTCACCACCACGCCCAGCCGGACGGCTTCGGAGACTTCGTTGGACGTGTAACTGCGAGGCGCTTCGTCCGTGAGGCCGACCGACGCAATCACATTGTCCCCGATATACTCGGCCGTGACGCAGCCGCCCAGCATCAGGGGCGCGACGAGCAGGGCGGAAAGACGCTTAAGCATCATGACGCAGTTTTCATCCATAAAGGCTGTTTTGGAAGGGCCTTTATGCCCCAGCGGGATGGGATAAAGAAGTCGTATTATTTGACGTTTGGCGCCCCTGCCCATACGGTCCGCAACGGGGTTGGGCGGGGCATCAGGAGAATTCCGGTTTGTCACCCAATGCCATCCGCAAACTCTTCGCAGTCGGCCTTGCCGCCACACTGCTGATCCAAACCCTGCCCGCACAGGCGCAGGGCTTCAGCATCCTGCGCGACACCGAAACCGAGGAAATGCTCAAGGCCTATGAAGCGCCGCTGGCCAAGGCCGCCGGCCTCGACCCCGATGCGGTAAAGACCTATCTGGTCGGCGATCCCAGCATCAACGCCTTCGCGATGCAGCCGGCCAACCTCTTCATTTGCGCTGGCATGCTGCTCTGGATGCGCAACCCCAACGAGCTGATCGGCGTGTTGGCGC
>JBBSKJ010000003.1:0-21055 GCA_038256475.1 Micropepsales bacterium
GAATTGATCGGTGCGGCGGTGGCAAGCAGTGCCGCGCTGCTGGCGACGAAGGAAGCCAAGGCCCAGGAGCGGGTGGAGCAGTCCGGCCGGGGCATGCGGTCTCCGATCATCAAAGACATCAGCGTCATTCAGTGCTCGCCGCAGGGCGTGCGCCTGGTGATCGTCAAGGTCACCACCGACCAGGCGGGCCTGTACGGCTATGGCTGCGCCACCTTCACCCAGCGCGCCGACCTGATCCCGATTGCGGTTGAGAAGTATCTCAAGCCACTGCTGGTGGGAAAACCCGCCGACCGTATCGAGGATACGTGGCAGATGGCCTACAACTCCTCCTACTGGCGCAACAGCGGCGTCCTCAACAACGCCATCAGCGGCGTCGACCAGGCGCTGTGGGACATCAAGGGCCGCCAGGCCGGCATGCCGGTCTATCAGCTCCTGGGCGGCAAGGCGCGGCTCGCGGCCGACTGCTACGCCCATGCGAGCGGAAGCGAGATCAAGGACGTGATCGATCAGGCCAAGCGGCACATGGCCAACGGCTTCCGTCATGTCCGCGTCCAGGTCGGCGTGCCCGGCATGGCCGGCTATGGCGCCGGCCCCAGCAAGTCCCAGCGCATTCCGGCGCTCCATGACGCCCCGGTTTTCGAGCGCGAAGGCTATATCCGCCGCGCGATGCAGCTGTTCGAAGCCTGCCGCAAGGAACTGGGCATGGAAGTCGAGCTGCTGCACGACGTGCATGAGCGCATCACCCCAACCCAGGCGGTGAAGATGTGCAAGGATGTGGAACAGTTCCGCCTGTTCTTCCTGGAAGATCCGGTGTCGCCGGAAGACATTGCCTGGTTCCGCAACATCCGCGCCCAGTGCGCCACGCCGCTGTCGATGGGTGAGCTGTTCAACTCGCCCCACGAGATCGTGCCGCTGATCGCCGAGCGTCTGATCGACTATATGCGCATGCATGTGTCGCAGATGGGCGGCCTCACCCCTTGCCGCAAATACGCGGCGATGGGCGAGATCTTCAATGTTCGCACCGCCTGGCATGGTCCGGCCGATACCTCGCCGGTGGGCCATGCCGCCAACCTGGCGCTCGATCTCAGCTGCACCAATTTCGGCGTGCAGGAAAACGCCTTCTTCAACGACGCGGCGCACGAAATCTTCTCAGGCCTGCCGGTGACCAAGGGCGGCTATATGTATGCCAACGAGGCGCCGGGCTGGGGCATCGAGATCAACGAGGCCGCGGTCGCCAAATATCCGTGGAACCGCAACCATCCGCTCAACCAGGGCTGGGGCGAGGTACGCCTGCCGGACGGCCAGATCATCAAGCAGTAATGCGTTGTGGCAGCCATGCCGCCTTCGGGCGGTATGGCTGCCTTTCGCTTCAAGGCGCGCGAATAAACAGCCCGATGGTCAGCACCACGCCAATGGCGACGGCGGCCAGGCGCAGGAATTTCTCGTTGACCTTGCTGACCATGTTGCCGCCGATCCAGCCGCCGATGGTGGCGCCGGCACAGGCGATGGCGCAGGGCAGCCATTGCACCTGGGGCGAGAACATGAAGATGACCACCGCGCTGGCATTCATCACCCCCGCCAGCACATTCTTGTTGGCGCTGGCATTGCGGATCGACAGGCCCGCCGCGGTCAGCGCCGCCAGCATCAGAAAGCCGATGCCGCCGCCGAAATAGCCGCCATAGATCGCAATGCCGAACTGCGCCGTTCCCGCGCTCCATTTGTTCAGCACCGGCGGGCGATCGGCCTTGCGGGGCATGAAGCTGCCATAGGCGAAGATGGCGGTGGCGAACAGCACCAGCCACGGCACCATCCGGGCGAAAATGGGCGAGGGCGTCACCAACAGCAGTATGGCGCCGAATATGCCGCCCACCAGCGATACGATCACCAGCGCCTTGAACGACAAGCCGCCCACGCCCGTGACATGGCCGCGCCCGCCCCAGCTCGAGGCGATCTGTCCAGGGAACAGCGCGATGGTGGAGGTGATATTGGCCTGCAGCGCGTTCATGCCGGTCAGCATCAGGGCGGGCAGGGTGATGAAGGTGCCGCCGCCCGCCAGCGCGTTCTGCAAGCCGGCCCACAGCGAAGCGATGAACAGGATCACGAAGGTCATGGTCATGGCATCGGCCATGCCATGACATTATCCGAAGGTAAAGGCGAAGGCCTGCACACCAGGGTCGGCAAATTCGATGGTGAAGGTGTGGTCGCCCGGGCTCTTCAACCGGATCAGCTGGTAAAGCCGGTCTTCGGTCACGGTGCCGCTGCCATCCGCTGCCACATCCACGCCATGGCCTTCGCCGGGGGGGCGGCCGTCCAGCGTCACCTTGAAGCGTACCGGTTTTCCGCCCCCGTCTTTCGATGGCGCCAGCACCAGATGCACGTCACGGGCATGGAAGCGAAAGCTGATCTTGCCGCCGGGCCCGTCCAGCCGCGACATCTCCTTGCCCACAGTCCATTGCCCGGTCAGGCCCCACTGGTTCAACTGCAGCGGGGCGGCGATCTGGTAGATGGTGCTTTCATCGGTGCGTGCAATGCCGCTGGCGAAATTCGCGCCGCGGCCATAGCCCAGATAGGTTTCATGCGAGGTCCTGGCGGTCGGCGCGGCAGAAGCCTGCGCCCCGTCGGCGCGGGGATCGACATTGCCGCCCGGCACGTTCTTGCGACCACCTTCGCGCAGCAACTGGCGGATCACCGCTTCGGACCGCTCATATGCGCCTTCTCCGAAATGGTGGTGACGAATGCGCCCTTCCACATCGATGAAATAATGCGCCGGCCAATACTGGTTGTTGAAGGCCTGCCAGATGGTCAGGCTGTTATCCAGCGCCACCGGATAGGTGACGCCCAGATTTTTTACGGCGCGTCGCACATTGTCGGGATCTTTCTCGAAGGCGAATTCCGGCGCATGCACCCCGATCACCACCAGGCCGTGATCCCTGTATTTCTCCGCCCAGGCTTTGACATAGGGCATGGCGCGCAGGCAGTTGATGCAGGAGTAAGTCCAGAAATCCACCAGCACGACCTTGCCGCGCAATTGCTCCCGGGTGAGCGGCGGCGAATTCAGCCACAGCGTCGCGCCGGTCAGTTCCGGCAGATTGCCTTCCACCGGAAGATCGCTGCCCGCCACGGCGGTGGACGTGGTCTTGCGCTCCAGTCCAACCGTCTGCAGCAGCGATTGTTCGATGGAATTGGTGCTGGCGGCGGACAGGCGGGTCAGCAATCCGGTGTCCAGCCCCAGCGCGATTGCGGCGACGCCCGCCAGAACCAGAACGCCCAGCGCGCGCCGTATCCATTCGCTCGCGCCCAGCGAGCGTTTCATGCCCGCGAAAAATTTTCCGCCGATCAGCAGCGCCGCCGCCAGCGATGTCGCCGCGCCCAGCGCATAGGCCAGCAACAGCAGCGTGGTGTTGACGCTGGCGCCCTGGATGGCCGCGCCGGTGAGGATCAGGCCCAGTATGGGGCCGGCACAGGGCGCCCATAACAGACCCGTCGCCACGCCCAGCAATGCGGAGGCCCAAACGCTGCCCCCATCAGCTTGCTGCGCGCGGGTTGACAGCCGTGATCCCAATGCCACCAGCGGCCGCGTCAACCGCTCGGCCAGCGACGGCACCAACAAAGTGAGGCCGAACACGGCCAGCAGGATCATGGCAACGACGCGGCCGGCCTGGTTGGCCTGGATGGCCCAGCCTCCACCAACCGTTGCGATGGTGGCGATGCCTGCAAAGGCGACCGCCATGCCGCCCAGCAGCGGCAGACCGGAGCGTACGAAAGGCTGGTCCGAACGCGCGAAGACAAAAGGCAGGACCGGCAGGATGCAGGGGCTGAGAATGGTCAGGACGCCGCCCAGATAGGACAGCAGGAACAGGGTCATCGAGCCTCCGTGCTGGTGCTTTCTAGCACGGGCCGCAGGCTTCGCGTTTCCCTGCTTGCCAGCATGGCGATAATTTCATCATGCCTCTGATTGCAGCATAATTGCCAATATAGGCGTACAAATCGCCGCAGACAGGCGTGCAGAACCGCTATGCGTTGACACTGCGCATACCCGGCTGTAGCCACACGCCGTTTTTATTGCAGCTGCGAAATGATTCGTAGGTCAGCCGCCGACATTTCATCCGGTTCCACTTATCCAACCGCAGGCATGGCAGCCTGCAAAGGTCCGATCCGTCATGTCCGAAGAATCGTTTAACAAGCAGTTGATGCTGTCCGTGATCGCCGCTTTCAAGGACAGCGATCTGGCGCCCCTGTTCGAGGCGCTGCATCCCGATGTGGTGTGGATGTCCACGGCACCGCCCCAGTTCTTCCGTTTCGGCGGCACCCATCGCGGCCTTGCCGGCATGCGCGAATACACCGCGCTGCTATTCACGCACTATCACTTCGTGCGCTTCGATCCCAAGACCATCACCACCAAGGGCGACCAGGTCTGGGGTGTGTTCGCGGCGGAAGCCCGGCATCGGCCCAGCGGCCGCACTGTCAAATCCGACATCTCGATGCGCTGGACCGTGAAGGACGGCAAGATCACCGAACACCAGGGCTTCTTCGACACCGCCGGCGTCCTGATCCAGCAGGGCGACCTGATGGTCGCGGCCTGATCCTTTGACGTAGGCCTATTTGAACCAGCCCCGGTCTTACTTGAACCAGTTCAAGTCCACCGCGTCGGCCATCGCCTGATAGCCGGCATCGTTGGGGTGCAGCTTGTCGCGCAGATTATACGCCGCCGCGAAGGTGAGAGGATTGTTCTTGTCCGCCGTGGCGGTGGCGAAATCGATCACGCCATCGAAGGCGCCGCTATTGCGGATCCAGTTGTTCAATCCCGTGCGCACCGCTTCGCCCGCTGGCGCGGCATAACCGGCGCCCTGATAGGGCGTCAGCAGGCCGCCATAGACCTTTATGCCCTGCGCGCGGCAGCGCTCGATGATCTGCTTGTTGGCGGCGATCAGCGCTTCCAGGGTCACGGGTTCCTGCGGTCCGAGCGGGGTGAAGCCCCGGCCGATATCATTGATGCCTTCCAGCAGGATCACCGCTTTCACGCCCGGCACGCCCAGCACATCGCGGTCTAGGCGCGCCAGCGCGCTGTGGCCGGCGCCGTGTCGCAGCAAGCGGTTGCCGCCAATCCCGGCATTGACCACCGACCATTTGCTCTTGGCGGCGGCCAGCCGTTCGGCCAGCCGGTCGGGATAGCTGCGAAAGGCGTTGTGGGTGGACTGCGCGCCTTCGGTGATGGAGTCACCCATGGCCACGATCACGGCATTGGCGGTGGTGGCATCGACCTGGACCTGGCTGACCAGGCTGGTGAGCCGCATGATGCGCTGTCCCGGAAGCTGCGCGGTGGCGGTTTGATCGCCCGGAACGCCAGAGACATATTGATAAAGGCTGTGGCCACCCAGGGCGATCTTGCCCGGCACATAACTGGTGATGACCAGTTTCTGCAGCGCTGTCACTTTCATGTTCACCGGATCGGACAGCAGCGGCGCGGCGGCGGGAATGGCAACGCCGCCCCGGCCATCAAAGGTCACGACTTGGTCTGTACCGGCGACCACGCTGCCATCGGGACCGGCCATGCCGACATGCACCGCGCCAAGTACCAGCACATCGGCGCCCGCCTCATTGGTGAACCGCAAACGGATGCGGTTGCCGGCCACCGCCACCCGAACCAACTGCCTTACGGTGACGTTGCTCGGATCGCTCTCCGGCACCACAAGGGGGACACTTCCCGGATTGTCCAGCAGGGGCACAGTGGGTGTGGCGACCACGAGTGGTTGCACAGCAATGGCAGACAGGGGGACCACGGGCGACGCGGTGGGGGGCGCGCTCATGCCCGGCGGCGGCGGGGTCGGCACAAAGCCCCATGCCCCCAGCCAGTTGGCCTGGGCAGAGACGTGAGTCGCCGTGCCCAGAATCAAGGCGGCAGCCAGCGCCAAATGCCGGAATTTCATGTCGTTTCCCCATCTCTTATTTAATTGCCCGGACTTTCCCTTGGGAGCCGCGATCCCGCAAGCGGTCAGGGGAGCGCGGCAAAGCGGCAAAAAAACACCGTCTGCGGACCAAATCGGCCAAAAACCGAAAAAAGACTGACTTTTCAGATGCTTCCGGTTGACGCGTCGGAACTTCCCTGACAGCTTATGCCCAGCCACGGGGACGGCCTTGTCCCTCAAGGGGCTTGGGGATGATCAAGTCAGAACTGGTTGCGCGCCTTACCGCCCGCTATCCGCATCTGTATCACCGCGATGTCGAGCGCATCGTGACGACGGTGCTCGATTCCATCAGCAAGGCGCTGGCGGATGGCCATCGCGTGGAACTTCGCGGCTTTGGCGCCTTCTCGGTCAAGGTTCGCCCCAGCCGCATGGGCCGCAATCCGCGCACCGGCGAGCCCGTTTCGGTTGGCCAAAAGCGCGCGCCCTTCTTTCGCACCGGCAAGGAATTGCGCGAACGCCTGAACGGCGGTACGCCGGAAGCGTGAACACGAATCCGGCCCCTCTTCTGAATCCAGTTTTCGTAGCTTTAGACACCACCGATCCCGATTATGCCCGCCAGCTGGCGGAGCGTGTGCGCGGCTCTGTCGGCGGGCTGAAGCTGGGGCTGGAGTTTTTCAACGCCCATGGCCCGGACGGGGTGCGGCCCTTTCTGGACATGGGGCTGCCGGTCTTTCTGGACCTCAAATATCACGACATTCCCAATACCGTGGCGGGCGCCTGCCGTGCTGCCGCGGCGCTGGGCGTTTCCATCGTCAACGTCCATGCCCAGGGCGGCGCGGCGATGATGCGCGCCGCGCTGGATGCGGTGAAGAGCGTCAATCCCGCGACGAAGCTGATCGCCGTCACCATGCTGACCAGCCTGTCCGATGAAGACCTGCCCACGGTCGGCCTGACGCCGCCGGTGGGCGACCAGGTGCTGCGGCTTGCCAGCCTGACCCAGCAATGCGGGCTGGACGGCGTGGTGTGCTCGGCGCATGAGATCGCCACCCTGCGCAAGGAGCTGGGCCCCGACTTTCTGCTGGTGGTGCCGGGCATCCGCCCCGAAGGCAGCGCGGTTGGCGACCAGCGCCGGGTGATGGGCCCGGCACAGGCGCGTGACGCTGGGGCCTGTGTGCTGGTGCTCGGCCGCCCCATCACGGCGGCCACCGACCCCGCCCAGGCGGCGCGCTATATCGCGCAAAGTCTCGGCATTACAGCGGCTTAACCCCAGTTCCTTGATTTTGGGGTGGCGCAGGGCCATACACCCGAGCCCATGCCCATGGCTGTCAAAATCTGCGGACTGACGAGCGCCGACGCGGTCGATGCGGCGGTGAACGCCGGCGCGGCCTATGGCGGGCTGGTGTTTCATCCCAAGTCGCCGCGCTTTGTGGCGCTGGAACAGGCCCGCATGCTGGCGGACCGTATGCGCGGGCGGCTCAAGATCGTGGCGCTGATCGCCGACATGGAGGATGCGGGGATCGAGGCCGTGGTCAAAAGCGTGCGCCCTGACGTCTTGCAGCTGCATGGCAACGAGACGGTCCAGCGCACCGCACAAATCCGCAGCCGCTTCGGCCTGCCGGTGATCAAGGCCTTGCCGGTGGCGCAAGCATCCGACTTCGATGGGGTCGCCGATTATGAAAAATTCGCCGACATGCTGATGTTCGACGCCCGCCCACCCAAGGGCGCCGAACGGGCAGGCGGTCATGGCACGGCTTTCGACTGGAAGCTTCTGGCGGGCCGCAGCTTCACCAAGCCCTGGTTCCTGGCCGGCGGGCTGACGCCCGACAATGTCGCGCGCGCCATGGCTTTGTCCGGCGCCGTCCTGCTGGATGTTTCGTCCGGCGTGGAAAGCGCGCCGGGCGTAAAGGACACGGCGCGGATCGCCGCTTTCATCAATGCTACAAAGTCTCCAGCCCCTGTGAGTACATAAGCGTATGAACCAGATTCCCAATTCCCTGCGCAGCGGTCCCGACGCATCGGGGCATTTCGGCGCCTATGGTGGACGCTTTGTCGCCGAAACCCTGATGCCGCTGGTGCTGTCGCTGGAAGCTGCCTATGCGGCGGCCAGGAAGGACCCCGCCTTCCACGCCGAACTGTCGGACCTGCTGAAGCATTATGTCGGCCGCGAAAGCCCGCTTTACTTCGCCGAACGGCTTACAGCGCATCTTGGTGGCGCAAAAATCTATCTCAAGCGCGAAGACCTCAATCACACCGGCGCGCACAAGATCAACAATTGCCTGGGCCAGATTCTGCTCGCCAAGCGCATGGGCAAGACCCGCATCATCGCCGAGACCGGCGCCGGCCAGCATGGCGTCGCCACCGCCACCGTGGCGGCGCGCTTTGGCCTGCCTTGCACCGTCTATATGGGCGAAGTGGACATGGAGCGGCAGAAGCCCAATGTCTTTCGCATGCGCCTCCTGGGTGCGGAAGTGAAGGGCGTGTCGTCCGGCTCGCGCACCCTGAAAGACGCCACCAACGAGGCGCTACGTGACTGGGTCGCCAACGTCCACGATACTTTCTACATCATCGGTTCGGTGGTGGGGCCACACCCATACCCTGCGCTGGTGCGCGATTTCCAGGCGGTGATCGGCAATGAGACCCGGGCCCAGATGCTGGATCGCGAGAAGCGGCTGCCCGATCTGGTGGTGGCCTGTGTCGGCGGCGGTTCCAACGCCGCCGGCATGTTTCATTCCTTCCTGGACGATGCCGGCGTGGAAATTCACGGCGTGGAAGCGGCGGGCGATGGCGTGGATACGCCGCGTCACGCCGCCACCATCTCCAAGGGCACGCCCGGCGTGCTGCATGGCGCGCGCTCTTACCTGCTGCAGGATGGCGACGGCCAGATCCTGGAAGCCCATTCCATTTCGGCGGGGCTGGACTATCCCGGCATCGGGCCGGAGCATAGCTGGCTGAAGGATATCGGCCGGGTGAAATACCATTCCATCACCGACCAGGAAGCGCTGGACGCCTTCATGCTGCTGTCCAAGCTGGAAGGCATCATTCCGGCGCTGGAACCGGCGCATGCCATCGCCCATGTCACCAAGATCGCGGGCCAGATGAAGCAGGACCAGATCATCGCGATCTGTCTTTCGGGCCGCGGTGACAAGGACATCTTTTCGGTCGCCAGCGCATTGGGAGAAAAACTGTGAGCCGGTTGGCCAACACCTTTGCGCGCCTGAAGAAAGAGGGCCGCGCCGCCTTCGTGCCGTTCATCACCGCGGGCGATCCGGACATGGATACGAGCTTCGCCATTCTGGAAAGCTTGCCGGCGGCGGGTGCTGATGTGATCGAGCTGGGCTTGCCGTTCACCGATCCCATGGCCAATGGGCCCGCCGTGCAGGCTTCTTCGGTCCGCGCCCTGAAGTCGGGCGCCAGCACCGCCAAGGTGCTCAAGATGGTCGAGAAGTTTCGCAAGCGCGACAAGACAACGCCGATCGTGCTGATGGGGTACTACAATCCGGTACATGCCTATGGCACCGCTCGGTTCGTCAAGGACGTGGCGCAGGCCGGCGTCGATGGCCTGATCGTGGTGGACCTTCCCATGGAAGAAGACGAAGTGTTGCGGGTGCCCGCCAAGGCGCAGGGCGTGGATCTGATCCGCTTCGTCACGCCCACCACCGATGACGCCCGTCTGAAGCGCATTGTCGCCGATGCCAGCGGCTATCTTTACTATGTCTCGGTCGCCGGCGTGACCGGCACCAAGGCCGTGCCGGAAGAAGAAGTCCGCGCCGCGCTGACACGGATTCGCGCCGCCACAAATCTGCCCTGCACCGTGGGCTTCGGCATTCGCTCCCCCGAACAGGCCGCCGCAATCGCCCGCATCGCCGATGGCGTGGTGGTGGGCTCGGCGATAGTGAGCCGCGTCGCTGATAATCTGGGACATGGTAAAGACCGGGTCCTGGCGGAAGTTCTGGAATTAACCCGCTCTTTGGCCGGTTCCACCCATGCCGCGCGCCATGGTAAGGTGCCGGCATGAACTGGATCACCAATATCGTCCGGCCCCGTATCAAGGGGCTGATGGGCGGCAAGGACCGCGGCGACACGCCCGACAATCTGTGGCGCAAGTGCCCCAGCTGTGGCGAGATGATCTTCCATCGCGATCTGGTCGCGGCGCTGAATGTGTGCCCGCAATGCGGCCATCACCTGCGCATCGGTCCGGCGGAGCGCTTCACCTATACTTTCGATCCCGGCAGCTTCACTGAACTGACGCCGCCCGCCGTGCCGGCCGATCCGCTGCGCTTCAAGGGTGACAAGAAGTATATCGACGAGATCAAGGCGGCGCGTACCAAGACCGGGCGTCCCGAGGCGTTTACCGCCGCGCGGGGCACGCTTGACGGTCTTTCGGTGATGATCGGCGTGCAGCCTTTCGATTTCCTGGGCGGCAGCTTGGGGCTTGGCGTCGGCGAGGCGCTCGTGGAATCCATGCAGGCGGCGCTGAAGGAAAAGCGTCCCTATATCCTGTTTGTGGCTTCGGGCGGGGCGCGGATGCAGGAAGGCATCCTGTCGCTGATGCAGATGCCGCGCGCCACCATCTGTGTCGACATGCTGCGCGAAGCGGGATTGCCCTATATCGTGGTGCTGACTGATCCGACCTTTGGTGGCGTCAGCGCCTCTTATGCCATGCTGGGCGACATCCAGATCGCCGAGCCCGGGGCGCAGATCGGCTTTACCGGCGCCCGCGTCATCGCGCAGACCATACGCGAAAAACTGCCCGAAGGCTTCCAGCGCGCCGAATATCTGCTGGAACATGGCATGCTGGACATGGTGGTGCATCGCAAGGAGATGCGCAGCACCCTGTCGCGCGTGCTTCACCTGTTGCTCAAGCAGGCCAGGCCCAAGAGCAAGATACTGCCCATGCCGGTCCGTAATGGAAGTGGGCGCAATGGAAATGGCAACGCCGCCGCGACGTCTTGATGTTGCCTGCGACCAGCCGTAGCGACGCGGTTCTGAAACGCCTTCTGACACTGCATCCCAAGAAGATTGACCTGGCGCTGGACCGCATCCTGCGGCTGCTGGATGACCTGGGCGACCCGCATCTCAGGCTTCCGCCGGTGATCCATGTCGCCGGCACCAACGGCAAGGGCAGCGCCTGCGCCTTTGCCCGCGCCATGCTGGAAGCGCAGGGCCTCAAGGTGCATGTCCATACCTCACCGCATCTGGTGCGCTTTCACGAACGCATCCGCATCGCGGGAAAGCTGATCTCGGAAGAAGCGCTGGTGTCGCTGCTGGAAGAGGTCGAACAGGTCAATGCTGGCCGGGAGATCACCTTCTTCGAGATCACGGGCGCGGCGATGTTCCTGGCCTTTGCCCGCTACCCCGCCGATGTCTGCGTGCTGGAGGTGGGGCTGGGCGGCAAGTATGACGCCACCAATGTGGTTCCCAACCCGGCCATGACGGTGATCCAGCCGGTTGGCCTGGATCATCGCGAATTCCTTGGCGACGACCTGGCGGGCATCGCGGCTGAGAAGGCCGGTATCATCAAACAGGGTTCGCCGCTGGTGGTAGGACCGCAAAGCGAGATCGCGCATGACGCAATCCTGTCCCAGGCCGACCGGCTGGGCGTGACGGTGTTCGAATTCGGCCAGGACTTCGTCAGCCGCCAGGAACATGGCCGCATGGTCTATGAGGATGAAATCGGCCTGCTGGATCTGCCGATGCCCAAGCTGATCGGCCGTCACCAGATCGAGAATGCCGGTGTCGCAATCGCCGCCTTGCGCCATGCCAGGCGCGGCTGGGGCGAGGATGCGGCGGTCGAGAAGGGCTTGGCCAATGTGGAATGGCCGGGGCGGCTGCAGCGCCTGCACAAAGGTCCATTGATCGACTGTGCGCCGCGCGGCGCGGAAATCTGGCTGGATGGCGGGCACAATCCCCATGGCGCCGAAGTCGTATCGCGCGCCATGGCTGACATGGAGGAGCATGGCGAGCGCCCGCTCTATCTGATCTGCGCCATGCTCGGCAACAAGGATGCGGTGGGGTATCTGCGCGCGTTCAACGGGCTGGCGCGGCACGTGGTGACGCTGGCGATTCCGGGCGAGGCCGCCAGCCTGGGCGCGGGCGCGCTCTACGATGCCGCCCGCAAGGCTGGCCTGGACGCGGCGCCCGCCGAAGACCTGGACGATGCCATGCTGCAGGTTACCGCCTGGACGCGGCTGGGCGACAATGACGTGCCGCCCCGCATCCTGATTTGCGGATCGTTGTATCTGGCTGGGAAAGTACTGGCCGAGAACGGCTAATTGTTGTCATGCCCGCGAAAGCGGGCATCCATCGTCAACCAAAGCGCAGGCGGAGAAATGGATTCCCGCTTTCGCGGGAATGACAAGAGAAGCGTTAGATCGACGACTCAATCCACTCTTTGATCTTGGATTTGGGAAGCGCGCCGACCTTGGTCGCCGCCACCTGGCCCTGCTGGAAAATCATCATGGTGGGAATGCCGCGCACGCCATATTTGGTCGGCACATGCGGATTCTCATCGATGTTCAGCTTGGCGATGATCACCTTGTCACCCAGCTCGGTGGACAGCTCGTCCAGCGCCGGCGCGATCATGCGGCAGGGTCCGCACCACTCGGCCCAGAAATCCACCAGCACGGGCTTCTTGGCATCCAGGACATCGGCCTGGAAGGAGGCGTCGGACACTTTCAGGGGCATGAGTTCAATCCTGTGACTTATCGCGCCACCATATCTAGGAACGCCACCCTGCCGGGTCAAGGCGGGCTCTTATTGCCTTGCACCGCAAGCGAAATAGCCGCCAGCCGGGCGTCCAGAACCACATCGGAAAGCTGTAAAAGACTTGGGCCGTCGGTGAACAGCAAGCCGCAAACGATTCGCTGCTGTGGGAACACCGATTGCGCCGCGGCGCGGTACAGCGCCATCTGATCTAGATAGAGCGGCGCGACATCGGCCTCGTTCGCGGGCGGCGGGCGGTTGGTCTTGAAATCCAGAATCAGCACCTGATCGCCCGTCACCGCCAGCCTGTCCAGCCGCCCGGTAATGGGCGCCTTCAGCCCCAGATCGGAACGCGCGGCGTGAATGGCGACCTCGGCCCTGCTGCCCGGCCCAAAGGCGGCGGCGAACAGCGGATGATCCAGCACGGCAAGGGTTTCGCGCACCAATTCTTCGGCGTCGCGCGCGGCGAAGCCGCTGGCGCGGGCGAACTTCACCGCGATGTCCTCGCGCCGTTCCTTCGGTATCTCGGGCAGCCGCGCCAGCAGGGCATGCACCACATTGCCGCGCAAAAAGCGCGCCTTGCCGGCACCAAGCGGCGAGAAGGCGGGTGGTGTGGAGCCGGGAATATCGGAGGGGCGGATCGGGTTGGGGGTGACGGGCTCGGCGGGCGCGGGTTGGCTGATCCAGGCGGGCCGGGGCCCGGGAATGTCAGCGGCAATGGTGGTCCCGCCATGGGCTTCTTCCACCGTGCCGATGGTGCGGATCACGTCATCGCCGCGTGTCAGATCGAGGTCGAGCTGTTTGGCTGCCACCTGCGCCAGACCATACCAGGACTCGGCGGAAAAAGGCTTCTTGCCTTCAAAGCCGCAAATGCACAGCCGGTCGCGGGCGCGGGTCAACGCGACATAGAACAGCCGGCGATGCTCGCGCTTCAATTCCTCATCGGCGGCAGCCTTGGCTGTGCGCGCGATGTCGGGCGCGTCCTGTTTGGGCAAAGGAAACAGCACGCCGCCATCGGCGTAGAGCAGGCCTTCGTTGCGGTTCAATCCGCCGGGCAGGGAAGTGGTGTCGGGCAAGATCACGATGTCGGCCTCCAGCCCCTTGGCGCCGTGCACCGTCATCACCCGCACTTCATTGCGGCTGCGCTCCATGTCGCGCTTGATCTCGACGCCGCCGGCTTCGACCCAGTGCAGGAAACTTTCCAGCGACGGGGAATGGCTGCGCTCATGGGTGAGCGTCAGGCTGAGAAATTCCTCGATGGCGTCGGCGGATTCCGGCCCCAGCCGTGCCAGCAGTTTTTCTTTCCCGCCCAAGGCGGTCAGGGCATGGGAATAGAACTCAAAGGGCGGCGCATAATCGGCGCGCTCCAGCATGCGCGAGAGGAAATGATGGGCATCAGAAAAATCACCCTGGCGCGCCACAAGAGCCTGCCACAGGTCACCCTTGCGACCGTGCGCCAGAGAAAACAGCGCGTCCTCGCTGATACCGCAAAGCGGTGAGCGCAACAGTGAAGCCAGATTGAGATCGTCCTCGCGCTGCAGGACAAAGCGGCCCAGCGCGATAAGGTCCATGGCCGCGATCTGCTGTGTCAGCCGCACCCGGTCCGCGCCGGCCACGGGAATACCGCGGGCCTTCATCTGGCGGATGACTTCGCTGCCGAAGGGTTCGCGGCGCGGCAGCAATATCATGATGTCGCGCGGCTGGATTGGCGTGTCATGTCCGGGTAGCCGCGCGCCACTGTCCAGCCAGCCCGAAATCTTCGCCGCCACCTGCGCCGCCAGCCGCGCCGGCGGACTGTCTTTCTGCACCGCGTCTACCGGCGCCCAGGGATCACTGTCGTCCTGCGCGTCGGGCTTCAGGGTCGGCCAGAATTCAATGCCGCCTTTGTCATTTTCGCGATGGGCGCGATGGGTGATTGCTTCGCCGCGTGAGGTGAGGCCAGCGCGGGCCGTTTCGCTGGCGAACACGGCATCGACAAAGCCGAGGATTTCCGGCACGGAACGGCGCGAGGTTATCAGCGGCACGCTGCGCAAATCCTGTCCGGCGGCCAGAACTTTTTCTTCGAAATACTGGCGGTTGATTTCGAACTGGGCCGGATCGGCGCCCTGGAAGCTGAAGATCGATTGTTTCTCGTCACCCACCGCGAAAATGGTGCGGGGGTTGCGGCGCTCGCGTCCGGCGCCGGAAAAGAATTCCTCGGTCAGCGCCTTCACGATCTGCCATTGTTCGGGGCTGGTATCCTGCGCCTCGTCGATCAGCAGATGGTCGATGCCGCCGTCGAGCTTGTAGAGCACCCACCCCGCCGCGCCACGCTTTTGCAGCAGGTTGCGGGTTTCCACGATCAGGTCGTCATAATCCAGCACGCCGCGCAACCGTTTGGCGCGGACATAGTCGCGGCGCACCGCATCGATCAAGGTCAGCGCGGCCTGCGCCAGTCCGGCGGCGCGTGCGGCGCGGTGGCGGGCAGCGGTCTTGCAGAACTGGTCCTGCAACTTCGTCAGATAGTCGAGCAGGTCTGGCCGTTTGTCGCTTAGTGCCTTGGTGGCCAGCTTTTTGCGCGGATCGCCCTTGTCCGTCAGGAAAAATCCGCCCAGTGCAGCGAAATCCAGCGGCGGCGCGGAAAGTATGGCGGCGAGCTCGCCGGCGGCCTCCAGATCACTCTTGCTACCGCCGCCAAGCCAGGCCAGAATCTCGCGCAACTGGGCGATTTCGCGGCTCAGCGCGGCGCAGAAAGTTTCGGCGACACTTTGGGCTGTCTCGTCCGGACCGATGTCGAAAGGCTTGCGCGCGAGGGCAGAAATATCGGCTTGATCAAGCAGGCTTTCGAGCTTGCGGCGGTCGGCGCCCAGTGCGGCATCCAACAGGCCAGTCAGCCGGGCTTCGCTGGTTTCGGTAACCAGATGCGCGACGGCGTCGGCCAGACCTGTTTCTCCTGATCCGGCACGTTCCAGAATACGCTGGCGCGACCCGGCGACCAGTTCCCGCGCCGACTGGTCGTCCAGCACGTCAAAAGCGGGCGGTATGCCCGCCTCTATGGGAAAACGCGACAGCAAGGTTTGGCAGAAGGCGTGCAGCGTCAGAACTTTCAGCCCGCCGGGCGTTTCGAGCGCGCCGGCGAACAGGCGGCGCGCCTGTGCCAGATCGCTATGGGCATCGCCGCCGATCTTGACGATGGCGGCGCGCAGTTCCTTGTCGGGCAGCATCGCCCATTCGCCCAGCTGCTTGAACAGCCTGGCCTGCATCTCCGCCGCTGCCGCCTTGGTGAAGGTCAGGCACAGGATGCGCTCGGGCTTGCTCCCCTCCAGCATCAGGAGCCGCGCCACCCGGTTCGCCAGCGTGTAGGTTTTCCCAGCGCCGGCGTTTGCCGCCACCCAGGCGGAAATCTGCGGATCGGAGGCGATGACGGAGGGTTCGCGCATCAGCTTTCCTCCCCGCCGGAAACGGACCATTCGCGCACCCGCGCCAGATGGTCGTAATCGCCCACGCTGTCGGTGCGATAGGGACGTACGCGCGACAGATAGGGCGTGTCCTTGTCATCGAAGCGGGCGATGCGTTGCGCCAGCTTCTGCGCTGCTTCAACCGCCAGGCCCTGCGCATTGTCGATCTGCACTGGCCGGGCCGCCTTCTTTCCATCCGCCAGCGACAGATAGATCAGCTCTTCGGTAAGCCGCTTGCCGATTTCAGGAAAACCGCCTTCCGACAGGATGGCGGCTTCCAGCGGCAATTGCGGCGCCAGCAATTCCTCCACCTGTGGCCGGGTCGGCGTGGCGCCGGTCTTGTAATCCAGGATCGCGGCCTTCCCATCCTTGCGGATGTCGATGCGGTCTGCCTGTCCGGACAGGACAAAATCGCCGCCCGTCGCATGGAAGGTCCGCGTGCCGTGCTTTTCCACGAAGGAGCGGTCGATCCCGCCCCGCCGCTCGCGTTCCACCGTGATGAATCCCTGCGCCGCGCCCTGGAAGCGCGGCCGCCACACCGCCAACGCCGCCTTGGGAATTCCGGCCCTGGCGAAAACCTCATCGGCGATTTCGCACAGCCGTGCTACCGCGCCATCCGGCAATTCGCCCGGATACTGGAGGACAAACTCCTCCATTGCCTTGTGCAGCGCCGTGCCGCGCACCAGGGGCCCGACTGGTTCGTCGAGCGCTTCGAGAGTGCGCAGCTTCAGCACATGCTTGGCATAGATGGCGTAGGGATCGCGCAGCCAGGTTTCGATTTCGGTCACCGACAAACGGCGCGGCCGCGCCGTCACCGGCGGCTTGGGCGCGGGGCGGGCGATGGGCCTGGTACGCGGCACCTCCACCATTCGCGCCGCGAGCTGCGCATAGTCGCAAGCAGGGTTCAGTTCCGCATCCAGCTTCAACCCGCGCGTCAATTGCTCCAGCCGTTGCAGCCAGCGCGAGGCGATGGTGGGCGCGCCGTCCGCTTTCAGGGCGCGGGTGAGCAGCACGCAAGGACCTGCCGCCAGCATGGCGAAATCATGCGCCGCCAGACCGATGCCGCGCTCGGGCTGCTCCAGGCCCAGGCTTTTGCGCATGGGGCGTGAAAACCAGGGATCAGCCGTGGCGGATGCCGGCCAGCTGCCTTCATTCAGGCCGCCCAGAATGGTGAGGTCGAAATGCTGCAGCCGGGCTTCCAGCGGCCCCAGTATCGCCAGGCGCGGATGCTGGCCGAAGGCAGCGCGCACCGGAATCTTCACCGCTAGGTTGCGGAAGAGCGATGGCCAGGAGCCCGGCTCGATGGGCGGCAGCCCTTCGCATCCCAGCCGCAGCGCTTCGACCAGCTGGGCCGCTGCCACACCATCGCTGTTGTTCCACAGGATGCAGTTTTTACCGCTGTCGCAGGCGAGGGCTTCGGCGGCGGTGACATGCAAGGTCAGCAGTTCGTCCAGTGTGGCGTCTTCGCGGGCGAAGGCCGCTTCCAGCGGCGACAGGATGGCCGCGATTTCGTCCCACCAGACGCCAAGCGTCTTCAGCGCATCGGGCGGTGGGGGATTGCGGGCCAGGGCGGCTTTGGCGATGGCCGTGGCGATACCGGCCAATCCGGTATCGGGGCGAGGGCCGCGCAGACACCAGCGGTCCAGTTCACGGGCATGGGCGCGAAACGCCGCGCCGTCCTGGCCTGCCTGCGCGAAAGGATGCTTGAGCAGCGCCAGCAGCGGCACCGGCGCGAACTGGGCTTCTGCTGCTTCCGCCAGCAGGCACAGGAACGCGCCGGCGGTGGTATGGGCCAGTGGGCGGCCCGCGGAATCATCGATCGCGATGCCCCAGCGGCTCATCTCCGCGGCGACCCGGCGGGCCAGGTTGCGGTCCGGTGTCACCAGCGCGGCGCTGCGGTTTGGGGTTTCCAGCGCCTCGCGCAACGCCAGCGCGATGGCCAGCGCTTCCTGTGCCGGGTCGGCCGCGGTGACGAGCGCGATATCTTTCAGCCCTTGCCGGATTTCATCGCCGCCGACCTGGGTCAGCGCTCGCCAGGCATCGGTGGTGGGGGCAGGCCGCAGCGTCTCACGCAGCAGTTGTTCGCGCGCCGGGTTGACCGGCGGCGCGAACCAGTCTGCCACATCGGCGCGGTCGGCTTTCATGCTGCCCAGCAGCTGGCGCAGGCCGAACTGGGGATGACCGGGATCGTCTTCCAGCCGGCTCCAGCTTTCTTCGTCCAGCCTTTGGTCCAGCCCCGGCAGCACCACCGCGCCTTTGGGCAGATGGGCGATCACGCCCAGAAGTTCGGCGGTGGCGGGGATCGAGCCGGTCGAACCCGCGGCGATCACCCAACCGTCCGGCGGGGCCGCCTGCAGCCGCGCGCCCACCGCTTTCAACGCCAGCACGCGCCGTGTGGCAGGGGTGAGTTTGTTTTCGGCCGCCAGCAGCTGCGGCCAGGCGACATGCAGCACGTCCAGAAAGCGGGTGACGCCCTGCCAATGCTCCGCCAGTTCCGGCGGCACCAGATCTTTCAAACGGCCCAGATCGGCGCCCTGGGTCTCGACCTCATCCATCACCTTGGCGAGGCTGTCGGCCAGCGTCGCGGCTTGTGCAAACGACAAGCTGCCGTCGCGGTTGGCCCGATCGAATTTCTGCACCAGCTGCGCCAGCAGCAATTGCCGCCGCAGCGGCGCGATGGCGGGCAGGGTCTCGAGCCCATCGGCAGCGGCGTCGAACAGAAGATCGTCTTCATCGCTGTCGCCCAGTGGCTTGAACTGCGGCAGCAGCGCTGCCCCACCCATCACGCGCGCGAAAGCATCGCCAAAAGTGCGCGCCGCGCGCTGGGTCGGCAGATAGATGGTGGCGGAAGACAGAGCGAGGGGATCTTCGCCGACCCGCTGTAGCAACCCGCGCGCCAGGCTTTCCGCGAAATGCGCGCTGGCGGGAAGCGTGTAGACCGAAGGGCGCTTCAAGCGGGGGCCCTCAAGCGGGAGAAAGCGCGGCGAGATAGTTTTCCGCCTCATCGCGCGCCTGGGGCGTGCCGACATGAATCCACACCCCGTCCAGCACGGTGCCGTGCAGCCGCCCTGCGGTGATGGCGCGGTCCCACATGATGTTGGTGGAAAAGGCGCCGTCCGGCGCGCCGTCGAACAGGCGGGGATGGACGATCTGCACCCCGGGATAGGCATAGGGCTGTTCGCTACGACCTTTGGCGCGCGCCACCTTGCCATCCTCCAGCACGAAGTCACCGCTGCCCTCATAGCCCATTGCGGTTTCCATCTCCGCCAGCAGCATAAGTCCGTCCATGCGGCTCGCATCCCACAATCGCTGCATGGCGGAGAGGGGCGGCGTGCCGCCTTCCGCCCAGATGGAGTCGGAGTTGATGACAAAGATAGGCTCGCCGCTGAAATGCGGCATCGCCTTGACCACCCCTCCGCCGGTGTCCAGCAGGCGCTCTGTTTCATCCGAATAGACGATCTCGACGTCGCGGCGCTTGTCGAGATGGGCGCGCAGCACGTCGGCCTTGTAATGGACGTTGACCACGATGCGGGTGACGCCCGCCGCGATCAACCGGTCGATCGCATGATCGATCAGGGTCCGGCCCGCCACCATCACCATCGGCTTGGGCCGGTCGTCAGTCAGGGGGCGCATGCGGGTGCCAAGCCCTGCACCCATGATCATGGCGCGCGTCACCTTGCTCATGACGTCTCCATCACGCGCAGGGTGCGCTCGGCCCTGGGAATAACCCGGTCATACCAGGCGCGCAGATCGCCGAGCGCCGGATGGTCCAGGTCGCGTTCCAGGTAGTTCCACACCCGCGGCAGGAAGCTCAGATAACGCGCCCTGCCGTCGCGCTTGTAGAGCCGGGCGAAGATGCCGACGATCTTGGCGTTGCGCTGCGCCGCCATCACCGCCATCTCGCGGCGGAACGCGGCCTCATCGACCGGCGTGCCCTGTGCCTGCATGGCGGCGAGGTAGTGGCGGGTGGCGGATTCCGCCAGTTCGGGGCTGACATCGCGCCGCGCGTCTTCGGTCAGCGAGATCAGATCATAGGCCGGGCTGCCGGCCACCGCGTCCTGAAAATCGATCAGTCCGACGCGGGCCACGCCTTCGCGCTGCGGCAGCCACAACAGATTCTGGGCGTGGTAGTCGCGATGGACAAAGACGCGGCGACCGCCCTCGATCTGCGACAGCGCGGCCTTCCACAAATTGCAATGCTCAGCGGCTTCCGCCGCGCTGGTTTCGCGCCCCAGCGCCAGCGGCAGGAACCATTCGGTGAGCAAACTGGTTTCGGCGATCAGCGCGGTCTGGTCATAGGCGAACAGCGGCATGTCGGACGACAGCGCGGCGGGCGCGTCCTTGGCATGGATGCGCGCCAGAACTTCCACCGCGGCTTTGTACAGCGCGAGTTCATCACCGCCCTGCGCCAGCACATCGGCGAACAGCGCGTCTCCCAGATCCTCGAGAATGGCAAAGCCCTGGACATGATCGGCGGCATGGACCTGGGGCGCCGCCAACCCATGGCCGCGCAGATACTCCGCCACCGCCGCGAAGCGGGCACAGTCCGCGCCGGCGAGACGCGCCACGGCGTTGTATCCCAGCGCCTGGCGCTGCGCTTCGCTGGCGTCCGGCGGCGCGGTGGGCGCTTCCGCGCCCTGCGGGTGGTCCATCAGCATGGTGTTTTGACCGTTCATCGCCAGCCGCGCATAGCGGCGGGTAGAGGCGTCGCCCGGCAGTGGCGTTACTATGGCGTCACCCCAGCCGGAAGCGATGAGAAAGTCGCGCATGGCGCGTTGACGATCAGACATGACGCAACACACTTTCCCAACGCGCCGGACCGGTCAGCCGCGCGGTGCGCGCCCCGTCCTGCGTCCCCAGCCGCACATGCAAGGCATCGGGCGGCAGCACTTCGGGTGCGCGCTCCGGCCATTCCACCAGCACCGCGCCCTGATCCAGCGCGTCGTCGAACCCCAGCTCCTGCATTTCGCGCGACTGCTTCAAGCGGTAAAGATCGAAGTGGCTTACCGC
>JBBSKJ010000004.1:0-21035 GCA_038256475.1 Micropepsales bacterium
AATGCTGAATGCGGACATAGCGCAGGATGCCGCTATTGTCCGCGGCGTTGCTGCCGCCATAAAAGGCGCTGGTGCCTTCGACCTGGGCGTCGCAGGTCGCCGAACCCGGCGTGGCGCCAGGCGCTGAGCAGTTGCTGATGGGCGCGCGGCCAAGAATGACCAGGCCGCCCCACTGGCCGATGGAATCAGTCCCGGCGGTGCCGTCAATGCTCTGACGGCTGGTGAAGACGATGGGGAGCAACGCCGTGCCATCAGCCAGGATCTGCGAGCCGCGATTTACCACGATGTAATCCAGGCCGGCCGAGCCGAACAGGCGGACGCCCGGCTCGATGCTCAGCACGCCCTGCGCACGACCAGCGATCGGGGCGGCGGAGTCTCCGCCGCGATCTTCGCCGACATTGACGCGGCCGCTGATGGCATAAGCCGTGCCGGCACGGCGCGGCACCACCAAGGTGCCCGTAATGTTTGGCGGAAGCTGGCAGGCGCGAAGCGTACCACCGGCCACGAGGCCCACATTTGTGAAGCCCGCGGGGCAGTCAGCAGCAGCGGTGCCAGTACCGGTACCGGTCCCGGTACCAGTGCCGGTACCAGTGCCCGTACCCGTGCCCGGCGCGAAGGCGCCTTCACCAGGAGAAACCGGTTCCTTTTCGGGGAAGCATGCGGCCAGCGCCACCACGCTGAACATAGCAAGCGACAAGCTCTTCAGGTTCTTCAGGCCGATCATTAAAAACTCCCACCGTGGCTGTATGATTGCGCGCACACGGGAATTCAGATGACCATATCGGCCCTCACCCCCCGCCTGCTCTTGACGCTTCTTAGGAGGGGGCCGTGACAGGTCTGCAAATGTCGTATGACAAATTTGTGTAAGGGTGGCGCTTTGCGCGTTTCCTCTCGCGGCATCCGGTCGCGGCCGTTCAGCCTCTCTCCATGACAGCTGCGTGAAATTTTTATGAATGCGATTGCGCGGGCTTGCGTCTGCCGCGCGCGAACGTACCAGATGCATTGGTTGGTCGACACACCAACCCAATAGTCATGTGCGTTGGGCATCAGCCATCAGCAGGCGTTCCAGTAATGAAGTTCAGGGCGGAAGCAACGACGTCCGAGCGCCAGTTGATCCTGGCGCTTGAGGAAAGCGGCAGACATGTCTCACTCGCGCAGTTGAGCGACTGGCGCAAAGAGGGCCTGCTGCCCCCGCTGCTCAATCGCGGCCTTGGTCCTTCAAAAGGCAAGACCTATTACTGGAGCGAAGCGAATATCGTCACCCAGGCGCAGTGCGTTCATGATCTTCTGGCGCGCCATGGCAGGCATTCTGTCGCCGCCCTGGTTTTGTGGCTCAGCGGCTATCCCGTCCCATTGTCAAAAGTTCGGCGCGCATGGCTTCAGCGATCAAAAAGACCGCAGAGCTGGCAACTGCGCGGCGCAGCCTCAAAGGGAAGAGCAGGCTCAGAAACATGGCCTCAGACACCCGTGCGAAATCGGGTGGAGGAAGTGCTCCTGCGAACCGTCATGACCCTGAGTGGTTCGTTCACTGCCGGACAACGTGCCGAGACGGAAGAATTCTACAGGACGCTGCATGCGGCAGGCGAGGTCCTTGGCTATACGACCGAGACAGCCAGCGAAGCGCATTATCGCCTGTTCAACACCCTGAGCGTCGTCTTGTCGGCAATCGAGAGCAGTTCTCTTCTGAATGTCGCAAGCGAAGATGAGATGGCGTCGGCACGGCGCCTGGCCGCGGCAAGCATCCGCCTAGTCCAGGCGCTTGGCGCAGAGAATGCGGAACAATCCGGCCCGGCAGGCGTCACGCGCCTGATGGAAGTGCTTGGCGCACCATTCTTCCTTTGCATCTTGCTGCTGCAAAGGACCGGCTATCATGATCACCTTCGCAAGTCGCTCACCGCCATCGAAGCTCTGGAAGCGCGAATCCTGGCATCCAAGCCTTCCGATCACGGCCCGTTGCTCAAATCGTTCCGAACGCTTCTTGGGAAAATCTGGAAGGCCGATCCGGCTATGCAGAGATCAGCCTACCCGGAGTTGCGGGGCTGAGCTGTGCGGTGAGCACAAGCAACATTTCAGTTGTGTGACAGTTTCGCGACGATCTTCCCCCGCTTTTTGTTCCCCGCGCTTCTGCTAGGGTTGGCTTTCAAAGGTGGGACAGGGGATCGACGTGAGTAAGGATGCACCACATCGGGGAATTTTCTATTCGATTCATCGCCTGGGGGAGCAGCGGTGGAAATGGGAAATCGAACCCCCGAACTGCATCAAGGGCCTGTGCGCGCAAAACGGTGAAGTGGACGGCCCGCGAACCGATGCCGTTGCCGCGGCCCAAAGAGCGATAGACGTTCAAACACAGCAATTTACGCAATAGATATCCGGAGACAGGCCATGGGAAAGAAGTGGGACAAGCTGGTTGCGCGCGTTCAGGCGCTCGAAGACGCGATTAAAGCGACAGTGTCGGGCAAGACGCCGCGCAAGGAAAAGAAGCCCAAGAAATCGCCCAAGGCCAAGCGTTCGGGCGCGGGGAAGTCCATCAAAAAACCGGCAGCGCCCAGTCCGCGCCCAGTCAAGAAGGCAGGGCGCAAGGCGAAAGCAAAGGCACCCCTACCTCCCGCGGCTTTGCCCTAGGCCGACAAGGCGGTGCGCCGGCATATGGTACGCTGGGGCGGAAGTATTACTTTCACCGCAGTGCCCTTGTGGAGTTCGCTGTGAATTTCCAGCGTGCCGTCATGGCATTCGACAAGGGACTTCACCAAGGCAAGACCCAGGCCGGTGCCCTCGATGTTGCGGGCAAAAGGCGATGCGACCTGGCGGAACGGTTCCAGCGCCACGGGAATCTGCTCCGGTGACATGCCGATGCCGGTGTCGCGAACCGTCAGGACAAAATATCCATCGTCTTGCTGGCCCGCCATGATGTGGACATGCCCGCCCGGCGGCGTAAATTTGACGGCATTGGAAATGAGGTTGAGCAGGACCTGCTTGAACCGGAGCCGATCGACGCACAGGCTGGGCAAGCCAAGCGCCAGGTCGCTGTGCAGCCGCAATTTTCCTTCATGGGCCTTTCCGCGCATGAGTTTGAGGCATTCGGCCACGATATCGGCTGGGGCTATCTCCTCGCACTGCAGATCGAATTTGCCTGCCGCGGCCTTGGAAAGATCTAGGATGTCGTTGATCAGCGCCAGCAGATGGCGCCCTGCGCCGTGCACATCGTTGGCATATTCCCGGTAGCGCGGATTGCCCAGCGGCCCCAGCATTTCGGTGCCCAGCACTTCGGAAAAGCCGATAATCGCGTTCAGCGGCGTGCGCAATTCGTGGCTCATCAGGGCAAGAAAATCGCTCTTGGCGGAATTGGCGCTCTTCTCCGCCGTCAGGGCCCGTGACAAAGCCTGTTCGCGGGCCTGCAACAGGCGCACCTTGTCGCGCAGCAGCGCCTCGCCGGTTCCGATCCCCAGATAACGGCCCCGCCGCGTGACCACGAAACATTCAATCAGCGCATTGGGATTTTCCATCAGCAAGGTGGCGCCCAGATCCGCGATCAGCACTTCCTGATCCACGATCAGGGGCGCAGGATTGGCGAGGGTGAGAATGGGTTTGCGGCGGAACAGTTCGGGCACAAACTGGCGCGCATAGCGGGCGAAGAAAATGAACCGGTTGATCAGGCCAAGTATTGCGCCGCTCTGGCTGTCGACAATCGCGGCCGCGCTGACATCGGGATGGGAGACAAACCAGTCAAAAGCCTCCCCGCAGGTGGTCCGCTCGCTAAGAGACTCCGTGCGTGTCGCCAGCATGCCCGCCGTCAGCTGGTCGCAACTGGTTTCAACATCTTGCAGACCCGACACGCGCGCACCCCATTCTGGTTCGCACGGGAGGCTAACGGGCGACGGTATCAGCCCGGTTAATAGACAGGGCCTGGTTCTGCGAAGCTATTGTGACAGCAGGGCCGAGAATTATCAGCAGTGCTGCTGATCATCCTCTCTTCAGAATGCGCTGCTACTGATTTCCCAAAAGGGACAAGCCACGTTCGGCGAGCTGCTTCACCGGCACGCCTTCGCGCGAGGCAAGCGCCGCGACACGGTTTTCATCGCCCTTCAGAACTTTTTCATAGATTGCGGCCGCTTCGGCCTTGCGCCCGGTCTGGGCATAGACCCAGGCCAGATTCAACTGCCGGAAAACATTGCTGGGATTCTGCTGAAGACCCGCCAGCAATTGCCGTTCCGCCGTGGCCCAGTCCTGGTTGCGGATCGCCTGATAGCCGAAATTGCCTTCACCCACCGCGGCATCCGCTTGCGGGAGCAGTGTCTGGGCGCTGCCGGCTTGCGGGAGCAGCATCAACGCCGCCACTGCCGTCGAAAAGGCCACAACTCTGATACCAGCCATATCGAATCTCCTGTTGCTTGAAAGAAACGCACCGAAACAGATCCAAATATAGCAGCGCCGGCAAAAAATAACAGGGCCGTCATATCAGTGTAACAAACCCCCGATAAAATAACGCTAGTGCAAAAATTTGTGCTGTCACAATTGCTCGTACGCTTTCCGAAGAGGACTGTCACAATGCGTCGTTTTGGCTTGATTGTTGCGTTTTCTCTGGCTGCGACCACGCCTGCCGCCGCCGAAGTCATCGCCGCGTGCGGCCGTCTCGCATCGCAGCAAGCCGAACGCACGCATAGCGCTGCGGGCTTGCGGGCCACACAAATTCTGCTTTCAGAACAGCCGGAAACCGCCCCGAAGACACCGATCGCCCTCTGGCGCGATGGGGCCGGCTTCGACGTCCTGTTGAACTGGGGCGAACAGAATCAGCGCAGCCTTCGCGCCGAAGGGGCCGAGATTATCGGGAATGAGGCCGGCGCCGGCTCCGTGCATCTCATCGTGGCGCGCCGCGAAACACCGAGCCTGGAGCATTTTCTTTTCAGCTTCCCCGATTCGCGTCCCGGTGAACTGGTGTGGAGCGCCGCCAAAGATGCGAATGACGAGAATTCTGGCGTTCTGACGCTTGAATCCGTGTGCGCGAAGACGAAATAGTCGTCGCCTCCCGTCAACTCAGATCGGCGAGGCCCCGGCCGATGGCGATGCGGATCAGGTCGGCGGTGTGCGTAACGCCGAGCTTCTCCTTGATGCGGCTGAGCGTATTGGCGACGGTTTTGTAAGCAATACCCAGCGCCTCCCCGATCTCGGTGAGGCTGTTGCCTGCCGCCAGCAGACGCAGGATTTCCAGATCGCGCTGCGTCAGGGGCCGCAGATAGGCATTCTCCCCGATCTCCTGGGTGGCGATTTCGCTCGCGATATCGCGCTCGATCATCGTGCCCCCCGCCAGAACAGTTTGCACCGCCGCCAGGAACTCCTCCGGCGCCGCGCTTTTGCTGACAAAGCCACGCGCGCCCGCTTCCATGGCGCGGTTGGCATAGATGGCTTC
Organism: Micropepsales bacterium; assembly: GCA_038256475.1. GTDB lineage: Bacteria > Pseudomonadota > Alphaproteobacteria > Micropepsales > Micropepsaceae > Rhizomicrobium. The sequence continues at coordinate 5,405 of JBBSKJ010000004.1, forward strand.
GGTGTGCAACGAAAAGACCAGCACCGAAAGTTTCTGGCTGGACTTCAGAAGGCGGCGCAACAATTCCAGCCCCCCCAGACCCGGCAGGTTGAGATCGAGAATTACGAGATCGAAGACGGTGTCGCGGACCTGTTCCAGGGCATCCTCGCCACTGGCAGCCTCCTGCAATTCCAGATCGTCCAAGTCCGCCAGCAAACGGCGAACACCCGAGCGCACGATCGCGTGGTCATCAACCACCAGAATCCGGCTCATGCATCCTCCAGCGCGCGCAACCGCGGCAACAATGCCCGCACCCGCACGCCCTGCCCTTGCAGATTCTCCACCGTAAACCGGCCCTTCAGCGCCCGGACGCGATTTTCCATGCCCGCAAGCCCCATATGGCCCAGGCCCTTATCCGACTGCTTGAGCCCGCCGCCATCGTCTTCGACGCACACCATAACGCCGTCTGCTTCGTCGAAGATGGCGATGCGGATCGCCTGCGGGTCGCCGTGGCGCACCGCATTGCTGAGACTTTCGCGCACAATGCGAAAGGCTGCTTCTTCGCTGCGCCGATCCAGCGTCAGGCCTGGTGTGATGGCGCTTTCAAAGCGAATGCCGGGATAGCGGCGCGACCAGAAAATAACCAGATCCGCGATCGCGGCCTGGAGCCCAAATTCCAGATCATTGGCCGGCCGCAGCTGCCGCAGAATGTCCCGTACATGCCGCTGGACATGCAGGACAGCGTCACGGATCGTGCCACCCAGTTCGCGCACTTGCGGGTCCGCCGACTTGGCGGCGGTGCTGGCATCCACCTGAATTGCGAAAAGATAAGGCCCCACTTCGTCATGCAAGTCCCGCGCGATACCGGCGCGCTCTTCTTCCTGGAGATTCTGAATCTGCCGCTCCAGGCGCTGGTTGCTGTCGGAAAAAGCCGCCAGCTGCTCCGCCATATGATTAAATCCGTGCGCCAGCGCCGCGAGTTCGGGCGCGCCTTTGGTGTCAAGGCGCACGTCAAAACGCCCCTGCGCCACATTCCGCAGGCCAGCCTGGAATCGGCGCAGGAAGCCAAATGCGTAAGCGAAGGCCAGCGAGACCACGGCCATGGTCGCGACACAAAAGACCAGCATTGTCAGGAAGGCATTGCGGGCATTGTCCCAGACTTCCGCAATCTCGTTGCCAGGATCGCTGGTCAGGACCACGACGCAGGGAAATCCCGGCAGGTTGATGGGAATGCGCGATGCCAGAGGCGGCGGGGTCATGAGACTTTCAAACCAGCGCGGCGCAGGGCTTTTCTGAACGCCGATCTGCGACTGCACAATCACCTTGCCCTTTTCATTGACCAGCGCGGCGCGCACATGGCGCTGCCCCTCGAAGCTGGCCACGACCTGGCGCAAGGTTACGGTGTGTTCGACATTGCCCTGCAAGGTATCCCGGATCGACCGTTCCGCGCCCCGGAAGGCGGTATGGACTTCAAGCTCCGCCACGGACTTGGCGTGCAGCAACAACAGGGTACCGCCGCACAAAAGCGCCAGCACAAGCAGCGCAGCGATCGAACCCAGGACCCGGACCTGAAGCGACATGAGAACCCGCAGAAAGACACTCTATTATACAGTCCTGATGCCCAGAACCTAGAAGTGCCCTTTTCGGGAAAAATTCCCGGGTCTGGGAGCGCGATTCCCAACTATTCCTCGCCCTCGTCCGCCTTCGATCCGCGGCCCGCGCATCCGTCAGAGCCCGCCCCTCTCACATCGGGCCGGCCAATGCTGGCGCGATCGCCAGCATCGCCAGGATGGCCGGCAATGCGTACAAATACTTGCGGTGATTCAGCAACGACGTCACCGCCACGAACAGGATCACGGCCGCAAGGATGCCGCCCCAGATACGGGTCTGCGGCAGGGCCAGGAACACCGCCGCGAACAATTGCGCGACACCCGCCACATAATAAAAGCCTGGCGGGAACTGCCAACGGCGATAACCGTCCCGCAGGGCGCGCGGGGCGGCCAGATGCAACGTGGCGGCGATAGCGAACAGAACGGAAAGCGAAATTGCGGCAATATTGGATACAAAAACTAACATACGACGATCCTCAGGCTAAATGTGGTGATGCACGGCTTGCGTCCGGGTAACGATTTTCTCCAACTCGCGCATCAGCACGTAGAAAACCGGCGTCAGAAAAAGGCCAAAGAAAGTGACGCCCAGCATGCCGGAGAACACCGCCACGCCCATGGCATGGCGCATCTCCGCGCCCGCGCCGCTCGATAGCACCAGCGGCACCACCCCCATGATGAAGGCGAAGCTGGTCATCAGGATGGGACGCAGCCTGAGCCGCGCGGCCTGGATCGCGGCGGGAACGGTCTTCTCGCCGCCGATCTCCAGCTCGCGCGCGAACTCCACAATCAGGATAGCGTTCTTACACGCCAGTCCTATCAGCACGAACAGTCCAATCTGGGTGAAGATGTTGTTGTCCCCACCGGTCAGCCAGACGCCGGTGATCGCCGACAGCAGACACATCGGCACGATCAGGATGATGGCCAGCGGCAGGAACAGGCTTTCATATTGGGCAGCCAGCACCAGGAACACCAGCAATACGCAAAGCGGAAACACCAGCAGCGCCGTATTGCCCGACAGGATCTGCTGATAGGTCAGGTCGGTCCATTCAAAGGCCATGCCCTTGGGCAAGGTTTCGTTCAGCAGCTTGGTGATGGCGCCCTGCGCCTCGCCGGTGGAATAGCCCGGCGCGGGACCGCCATTCAGATCGGCGGAGCGAAAGCCATTGTAACGCATAGCACTGTCGGGCCCGGAGGTTTCCGACACTTTCATGATCGCCCCGAACGGCACCATCTGCCCGTCGGCATTGCGGGTCTGCAGCTGCAAAATATCGTCCGGCTTTGAGCGAAACGGAGCATCGGCCTGGGCGATCACCTGATAGGTGCGGCCAAACTTGTTGAAGTCGTTGACATATTGCGAGCCCAGATAGATCTGCATGGAAGAAAAGACATCCTGCACATCCACGCCCAGCTGCATCGCCTTGGTGCGGTCGAGATCGGCATAGAGCTGGGGCACGCTGACCTTGTAGCCGGAGAACACCCCCGCCAGTTCGGGAACCTTCTGCGCCTTCATCTGGATGGTCTTCATCACCTGGTCGAGCGCGTCATAACCCAGATCGGTGCGATCCTCGACCTGCAGCTTGAAACCGCCGATCGTGCCCATGCCCTGCACCGGCGGCGGCGGGAAGATGGCGATATAGGCGTCCTTCACGCCGGCATACTTGGCCTGCAGCTTCTGGCTGATGGCGATTCCGGACAGGTCGGACGAACGGCGCTCTTCGAATGGCTTGAGGGCGACAAAGACGATGCCGGAGGAGGCACTGTTGATGAAGCCGTTGATGGACAGGCCGGGAAAGGCGATGGCGTGCTCGACGCCGGGCTCCTTCATGGCGATATCCGACATCTGGCGGATCACATTCTCCGTGCGGTCCAGGGTCGCGCCATCGGGCAACTGCGCAAAGCTCACCAGATACTGCTTGTCCTGGGTCGGGACAAAGCCCGGCGGCACCAGTTGGAACCCGAAATAAGTCGCCGCCAGCAGCCCGGCATACACCAGCAGCGCCGCCGATTTGCGGCCCAGGATGCGGGTGACGCCCTTGCCGTAATTCTCCGAACCGCTTTTGAACAGACGGTTGAAGCCGGCGAAGAAGCGGCCGAACACGCGGTCCATCAGCCGTGTTAGCCCGTCCTTGGGCGCGTCATGGCTTTTGAGCAGCAGCGCCGCCAGCGCCGGCGACAGGGTCAGCGAGTTGAAGGCGGAAATCACGGTCGAGAAGGCGATGGTCAAGGCGAACTGGCGATAGAATTCGCCGGTCAATCCGCTGATGAAGGCAATGGGCACGAACACGGCGCACAGGGTCAGCGCGATGGCGATGATGGGGCCGGTGACTTCGCGCATCGCCTTCAGGGTGGCGTCGCGCGGGTTCAGGCCATTCTCGATATTGCGCTCGACATTCTCAACCACCACGATGGCATCATCGACCACGATGCCGATCGCCAGCACCAGCCCGAACAGCGACAGGGCGTTGATCGAAAACCCGAACGCATACATCGCCGCGAAGGTGCCGACGATGGAAACTGGCACCGCCAGCAGCGGGATGATCGAGGCGCGCCAGGTCTGCAGGAAAAGGATCACCACCAGCACAACCAGCAGCACCGCCTCGAGCAAGGTATGCACCACCGCCTTGATCGAGCCGCGCACGAACACCGTCGGGTCATAAACGATGCTGTATTCCAGCCCTTGCGGGAAGTTCGCCTTCAGCTCCTCCATGGTGGCACGCACCTGATCGGAAATCTGGATGGCGTTGGAGCCCGGCGCCTGGAAAATCGGAATCGCCACCGCCTGCTTGTTGTCCAAGAGCGAGCGCAGGCCGTATTGCGAGGCCTCTACCTCGATCCGCGCCACATCGGCCAGCCGCGTCACCACGCCCTTGTCGCGCTTGATCACGATATCGGCGAACTGCTCGGGATCGGACAGGCGGCCCTGGGCATTGATGGGCAGCTGCAACTCGCCCTTGCTGCCATAGGGCGGGCCGTTGATCACGCCCGCCGCGACCTGGATATTCTGGCGGCGCACGGCATTGATCACCTCTTCGGCGGTCATCGCGCGCTCGGCGATCTTTTGCGGGTTCAGCCACAACCGCATGGCGTAATCGCCCGAACCGAACAGCTGCACGCTGCCCACGCCCTGGATCTTGGCCAGCCGGTCCTTGACGTTGAGCACCGCGTAGTTGCGCAGATACAGCATGTCGTAGCGCTGATTGGGCGACAGAAGATGCACGACCATGGTCAGGTCAGGGGAGCTTTTGATCGTTGTCACGCCCAGGCTGCGCGTCACTTCGGGCAGGCGCGGCAGGGCCTGGTTGACCCGGTTCTGCACCAGCTGCTGCGCCAGATTGGGGTCGGTGCCAAGCGCGAAGGTAACAGTCAGGGTCAGCGTGCCGTCGGAGGCAGCCTGCGAGGACATGTAGAGCATGTTCTCAGTGCCGTTGATCTGTTCTTCCAGCGGCGCCGCCACCGTCTCGGCGATCACTTTGGGGTTGGCACCGGGAAACTGCGCCGTCACCACCACAGAAGGCGGCACCACCTCGGGATATTCCGAGATCGGCAAAAGGACCATCGACAGCAACCCCGCCAGGAAGATGACGATGGAAATCACGCCTGCGAATATCGGCCGGTCGATGAAAAACTTGGAGAGATTCACGAAATCGTCCTTATGGAATATGCGACCTGGAGCGACTTATTTCGCTGCCACTGTTTTGGAAATTTCCTGCGCCTGAACCGCCGCGCCGGGCGCGATGTGCTGGATGCCGTCGACAATGACGCGCTCCCCAGCACTCAACCCCGACCGCACCACGCGCTGTCCCTCGACGCTTTCGCCCAAAGTGACCTCGCGGAAGGCTGCCTTGCTCTCCTTGTCCACGACAAAGAGAAACTTCTTGCTCTGGTCGGTGCCGATGGCGCGTTCCGGCACCAGAAGGACAGAGGAATCATCGGCATTGGCCAGGCGCACCGAAACGAACATGCCGGGCACCAGCGCGCCGTTGGTATTTTCAAACCGGGCGCGGGCGCGAATGGTGCCCGAACCGGTGCTGATGCGGTTGTCGAAGCTCTGGATGAAGCCTTTATAGGGATGGTCGCTGTCGCCGGAGAGCGTCAGCTCCACCGGGATCTTTTGCTCGTCCGCCTGGGTGCCGGCATGGGCGTGGATGTTGCGGATATAGGTCTGCTCATCGACGTCGAAGTCGGCATAGATGCCGTCATCCGACACAATGGAGGTGAGCAGCGGCGCGCCGGTGGCGACCTGCACCAGATTGCCCAGGGTGATCTCAGCGCGGCTGACGCGGCCCGAGATCGGCGCCTTCACATAGGCGCGGTCCACATCCAGCCGGGCCTGGGCCAGGCTCGCGCTTGCGCCCTGGATGGAGGCATTGGCGACGGCGGCGGCATTGGCCGACTGGTCATAGGTCTGCAGCGCGATGGCATTTTCCCGGCGCAGATTGTCGGCGCGGGCCAGGTTCGATTTGGCCAGCGCCGCATTGGTGCGCGCCGATTGCAGGTCGGCGGCCGCCTTGGCCACCGCCGCCTGATAGGGTCGCGGGTCGATGACAAAGAGAATGTCGCCGGCCTTGACGTTCTGGCCGTCCTTGAAGCGGATTTCGGTGATGCGGCCGGAAACCTCGGGGCGGATTTCGGCATAGTCCACCGCGTTCAGCTTGCCGGAGAATTCCGACCAGATGCGCACCGTCTGGGCACGGACCGTCATGACATTGACCGGAACGGCCGGGGCGCTTGCCGCGATCGAGGTGGCGTCGGCCCCGGTGTGATTGAGGGCAAACCAGCCTCCTCCCAACAGGGCCAAAGCCGCGATCCCAATCAGGGCTGAGCGCCGGATTCCGGGAAAATACATACTTTCCAGCGTGTTACGCCGAGACACGCTGAGGCTTCGGGCGGTGGCGACCATATCCATGTGGGAAATCCCCTTGCATTCTGTAACGGACAGCACAAATATGAGGGGAGATGCCGACTTGCAAGAACTTTCTGTAACGATCGGCACATTATTTTTGGGAGACGCTTAAAATGGCGGCTGGTCGGCCCCGCATCTTCTGCACGGAGAAAGCGTTGGACTGCGCCATGCAGGTGTTCTGGCGCAAAGGCTATGAGGGTGCCTCCATGGTCGATCTCACCAGCGCCATGGGGATCAATTCGCCCAGCCTGTATGCCGCCTATGGCAGCAAGGAAGGCCTCTTCCGCGCCGTGCTGGAACGCTATGAGGCGCGGCGCGACCAGTTCATGGAAGAAGTGTTCGCCGCACCGACCGCCCGTGAGGTCGCCCGCCTGTTCCTGCATGGCGTCGCCGATTTCGCCGCCGATACCGGCGGGCAAAACCCGCCCGGCTGCCTGCTTCTGCAATGCGGCATGACCTGCGGCGATTCCAACATCCCCGACGAACTGGCGCGTCACCGCGCGGAAAAAGAAAAAGCGCTGTGCGAACGGTTCGCCCGCGCCCAGGCGGAGGGCGATCTGGCAAACAACATCGCCCCGGCGGCACTGGCGCGTTACGTCATGGCGGTTGCGAATGGCATGTTTGTGCAGGCCGCCTCAGGCGCCTCGGCCGAGGAGTTGCACGCCGTGGCCGATTTAGGCCTTGCTTCTTTTCCGGTTGATCAAATGGCGAAAGCCGACTGACGCGGCCGCCGCTCGCCTTCGCGAAAAGGCACCCTCTTCCAGACTACCACTTCCTATGGGTTAAAGTGCGCCTGGTGACCTGCAGCCAATGCCGTGCGCACCAGGTCTGACAGGCTGCGCGCTTTCAGCTTGCTCATGACATGCGCCCGGTGGATCTCGACGGTCCGAGGTGAGATATCAAGCTCATGTGCCGCGACTTTATTGGACTGGCCTTTCATCAGGCAGGCCAGGACACTGGTTTCGCGCGGTGTCAGACGCGCAAGCAGCTCCTTTGCCGCCATCGCTTCCGAGGTTCGCCCCTGCGTCAGCTTGCCGGTTGCGAGGGCCCGCTTAATGCAAGCAAGCAAGATTTCATCTTCGAACGGCTTTTCGATAAAATCCACCGCCCCGGCTTTCATGGCGCGCACGGCAAGGGGCACATCTCCATGACCCGTCATTATGATGACCGGTATATCGATGCTTCTGGAGGCGATTTCTTCCTGGAGCTCAAGGCCAGTCATATTCGGCATGCGAATATCAGCTATCAGACAACCGCCCGTTGCGATTTCGTTGACCAGGAACTGGGTTGCCGATGAATAGACCTGGACTGAGAATCCCACAGATTCCAGCAAGATGCGGATGGAATCACGGATCGCCGCGTCATCATCCACCACATAGATTTTATGTTCTTCTTGCATCCTGTATCTCGATGAAATCGATACGCATCAGACAGGAACAGTGATGTGAATATATTGTCGGACTTGGCGGCCGCCGTCACAACAAAGGACCTATGCGTCTTCTTACGCCCCCAAGGTAGGCCTTAACGCAGCAAAACGCTACAACGGGCCGCACGCCCGAAAAGGACGTTTACAGACCTTTTTTGCCCCGCTCGCGCACCCGGCGCAGCCATTCGGCGCGCTGAGCCGGGGAAATCGTGTCTACGCCGCCAATGAAAAGAGGTTTGTGACGGCCAATGCCTGGAAGAGAAAGCCGCTGTGACAACCCGTCAGCGCTGGCATCCAGCGTTAGTGCACGATGCGCGAATGCGGGCATCTCCATGGTGATAATCGTGGCGACGTCGCGCCCCAACCCGCCATCCGCAGTCATACCGTCTCCGGCCAGGCGACCAAACAGGCTGCGCAAAATCGGCGGCGCCTGATCCAGCCATAGGGGAAATACGATTATGAGCCGGCTGGCATCGCGTATCCTGCTCACGGCCTCGTCCACCTCGCGGCCATCCAGGAATCCGTCCGCGCCAAAGGCAAGCGCCCCCACATCGAGGCGCCCGGCGTGCCACCCACCCACGTCAGCGCCCGACTTGTAAGCACTGCAAAGAGCGGCGCAAAATCGTTCTGGCCGCGGGTCAGGATGTCCATTCACGATCAGGATATTGCCTGGCGCGAATCCAGCTCTGACAGCCTTTCCAATAATGGGTAGCCGTTCAAGCAACATGCGCGGATCCAGAACTCGACAAGGGGCCACTCTCGAGCGTTTCAAAACGCTCCAGATCGGTAAGATCAGAAAAAGTCACGACCGTTGCGCCGTTCGGCAGCCGGGACATGGCAAGCGATATGACGCGCCCATCGGCTCTGCGGACCTTGTTCCACTCTCCCAGCCTTTCCGGCGCGCCGGCGCTGATCCCGCAAGACACCACGTCCCAGATGCCGTCACGGCCTATCCGTGTGCTGCAGATACTGGCGATCTCGTCGAAATGTGGGTGTCCCGAAAGTTCGTCTTCGGCCAAGCGCCACATCGTCGCGAACAATCCATTGTGCAGCGACAGGCGCCCATCGGTGCCAAATATCGCAATGCCTTCATCGATCGTATCCAGCGTCGCCTTCTGAACCTGTGTCAGCAACGCCATCGACGATTCGAGCCGCAGACGCTCGCTGATGTCTTCGAGAAGGACAAACATGCCTCCCTGCAGATGAGGCCGGATCACAACCCGCACGCTGATGCCGCCCGGCAGATGCCACAGCTCTTCCGATTCTCCTATCGCGCCCGCGAACATCTCAAGCTGGCGCTTTTTCCACGCCGCAAAATTTCGCTGCTCTGGCAGCCGGCGGCTCTCCCGCAAGCGATCCAGAATTTGCTCCTGCGAAGGGTGCGTATCCAGCCACTGCTCAGGAAGGTCCCATAGCCGGGAATAGGTATTGTTGTAACTGACAAGACGCTGTCCAGCATCGAAGACCGCGATACCGAAAGGTATCTGTTCCAAGACATCACTCTGGGCATCCAGGGTCAGGCTAAGAGAGGCTTCCAGCTTGGCGGTATCCGTGATGTCTGTGGCGATGCCAGCGACGGCCGCCCCATCGAGCGGTAGAATATTGAATTGAAACATGCGCCGTTGCCCGGCAACAATTGCAGAGCGCCGCGCCTTGATCGGCTTGCGACCGCCGGAGACTGTGGCGGACAAGTCGCGCTCCGACCATTCCAGCGCGGCATTGTTCGTCACGGCATTCTCGAGATTCTCGGTCGCGATGGCGCTAAGAAACGCTCGATTGGCCCATCCGAGCGTCATGTCGCTTTCGCGCAACCACACTGGCATTGGCAGGGCATCCAGAATTTCGCGATACTTTCGGGTGACATCGTTCTTGCCCTTGTCCTGAAGATAGATTGCGGCCCGGTCACCCACCGGCTCGCCCCGGATTTCAACGATGCGGCCATCAAGGGCACGCGCATTTAAAGCGAACGCCGTACCCTTCTCAGCCAGTCCGGAAATGGCCACGTGCAGGGCGGGTCCATCCAGACCCAGCCGGCATCCCTCCAGCAGCATCTTCGCCTCACCAAAGAACTGCGCGTCCTTGTTGGCCGTTTTCAGTATCGCGACAGCCAGCCCGCTCCTACTCAGCAGAACATCGCGGAACAGCACCGCGCCCGCATTGCGGGCGCGCTCCTGATGAACGGCGATCCTGAAATTTCCAAAGCGCGCATGGCTCCAGCACGCCCAATAGATGCTGGCGAAACCCACCAGGGCGGTTGAAACGATAAAGATCGCCAAAGCAGAATCGCCCTCGACCAAGGGGCGCTGCGCCACCTCCGCAAAGGCTGGCGCCAGGGCCTGCGCCGCGGAGAGCAACGGTCCTGAGACATTCTGGACGAACGACAGCACACTCATGACGATCAGCCTTCCGCCGCCAGCGCACGCAGCATCGCCCTGTTCTGCAGGACGACCTGGTGGGGAGATGGCACCAGGATCGCGCCGTCGCTTCTAAGCGCGGTGATCGCGCGGCAAACTGTTTCGATCGTAAGGCCGAGGTGATCGGCGATATCCTGCCGTCCCATCGCCAGATCCATTCGTTCACCCGCGCAGATATCAAGGCGATCGGCGAGGCGCAGGAAGAACGATGCTGTGCGCTGCTTGGCCTTTTGACAGCCAAGTACAAACATATGCTGTTGCGCCATAAGAAGGTCGGTTGAGAGATGGCATAGAAGTTGGGTTCGCACTTGCTCGCTTTCCCTGGCAAGACGGTCGAACAGAATCCGCGGATAGGACGTCAGGGTCACCTCTGAAATTGCCTCCGACGCGACCGATCGATTGGGAAACTCGGAGATTCCCATCAGATCCCCAGGCAACAGGAAATCCACGATACTGCGGCGGCCATCGGGCATGTGGCGGCAAAGACGAACTGTGCCGCAGACGATGCGGTAAACATGGTCGCTCCTGTCGCTCTGATTGATAATCGTTTCGTTGCGCCGGAAATGCAGGCGCGAGCCATATTCCTGAATGACCTGCAAGTAGTCGGACAAAGTCACCGGCGCCAAAGCGGCGCTGGGGGAATTGGCCGGCCAGGAAATCTTGTCGAGTCCGACAACAGAAGGCGGCTTCGAACGGGCGGCATTGAGCGTGATCGGCATGTCTTCTTCCCCTGGTGCGCAAGTTGCGCTGTACAAAGACAATACTCGTTAACCTTAAAGCGAATCGGTAGTTGGGGATTCCGCGTAGGTAGATTCGCGTGGTTGATAGCCGGGAGTTCACCTTATTGCGTTCCTGCAGAAATCGAGAGCGATCGAAACGCTTAAGTGATTCTACCTAGGCACACAGTCGTTTGGCCCTCGATCCGTGCACGGAAGGTCACGCGCCGTCAGAACTATTTCTCAGATTGACAATTCGCAATGCGCGGATGCCTCCGTTGCGCTTTGACTGCCCGTGTCGCGCAGAACGCGCCTCAGCAATCAGGAGCTCAACAGAATGTTACGGCTCAAGACAATCATTCGAACTTTCCCAGTGGGGGCCGTGTTGCTCGCGATGCTCTGGGCGAGCGCGGCGGGCGGGCGGGCAGAACCTTGGCCTGCTGTTCCGAAAGAACAGGCGTCACCGGTTGAGATCCTTCTTGCGCCCCCTAGGAAGGCTCGGGCGCCGGTCGTGCCGGCCCAAATCTCTCCCACAGCCGCAACAAAGGCCGCTCTTGGGCAATTGGTGGCGGAAAGCCGCTGTCTGGCCGAGGTTATCTATTACGAGGCCCGCGGCGAAAGCGAGGAAGGCCAGAAGGCCGTCGCGCAGGTCATTCTCAACAGACTGGCGACAGGTGCTCACGGCAACACAATATGCAGCGTCGCCTATGAGGGTGCGCATCAGACCTTTTGCCAGTTTACCTATGTCTGTGATGGATCCCTGGACAAACCAAGACGGCCGGAATCCTGGCGCGCGGCCCAGGTTCTAGCGGCGCGCATCCTTTCTGGTCAGACATCGGTGAGGAACGACGCCGATGGCGCGACGTCCTACCATGCGCTGTCCGTTCATCCCTCCTGGGCGCCAAAAATGCTGCGCGTCGCCCAGATCGGCAATCATGTTTTCTACCGCGCATTGCCCTCCAGACCACGACTGCAGAACGCCGCATTCCGCGGATCCCTACAATAAGGAGACAGCCATGCGTGTACTGCTGATTGAAGACGATCTCACCACGGCAAGATGCATTGAAATGATGCTCAAAAGTGAGGGCGTGTGTGCTGACGCCACGGATACTGGCGAAGACGGGATAGACCTTGCTCGCAGATACGATTACGACGCGATCGTTCTCGATCTTCGCCTGCCCGACATGACCGGCTTTGATGTCATCCGCGCACTTCGCAAAGCAGGAGTCCAAACGCCCATACTGGTTGTTTCCGGAAATGTCCTCGCGGAAAGCCAGGTGAAGGCTCTTGATTTTGGTGCGGACGGCTATGTAACAAAACCCTTCCACAAGGAAGAGCTTGTTGCCCGCATTCGCGCGCTTGTCCGCCGCTCGAGAGGCCACGCCAATTCCGCCATTACCACCGGGCCCGTTACCATCAATCTGGCCGCAAAAACCGTAACGGCCAATGGCAATGACGTGCGCCTGAGCGGCAAGGAATACCAGGTGCTTGAGCTGCTCTCCCTGCGGCGGGGCGCGACGCTGAGCAAGGACACGCTCATAAACCATCTTTATGGCGATGCCGAAGGCCCGGACAGCCGTACCGTGGAGCTGTTCGTCTGCAGATTGCGCAAGAAGCTGGCCCAGGCCACCGGCGGTGATCGTTGCATCGAGACGGTGGGGCGATATGGCTATTTGCTACGGCCGCGCGTTGCCGCTTGAAGGGCGTTCAGCCGGGCAAACTACGTATAACGCCTGACTTCCGTCCGGCATCTCCTCACGTCACTCTCCTGATGAAAGAAAGGGGCCGGGCATGATGACGGACGAAAGCGCGTTGCTACGGCTGGCGGAAAGATTGCGCAAAACAGCCCGCGACACAGAACAACTACACTATGTGAATCTGATGCTGCGTGCCGCACGTGAGTTGGAGACGCACGCTTGTGCGTTGCGAGCGGGACATCCGGGCATGGTCCCCGCGAATGACCAGACAGGCAACGACAGAGATTCTTACACATGATTGGACGGGCGATCTTCTGGATTTCATTTGTTTACCTTCTGGCGCCGCCCCAGCCGGACGTGGCCGCAAACCCGCCATCCGCCACCGGTAAGCCTTCCGAACGCGCCAGCATCATCGCCATTCTTGACCGGCTTGACGCGGAACTAGAAGAAAGCGCGCGGCAGAAATAGCCGCATCCCATTGCTTCTGCGCGCTTTCACCGCAGCAGTGTCCTATTGGGCCAGGAGGGCGTAGGGTCCCCCGGTCTGGCGGCGTATGTGCGCAAGCCGCGGCGCAGGTAAGACCTTTGAAGAAGGCTGACCATGCTGCCGCAAAACTCGGCGCCCGGAGGTAACGACCAGCTTTTCCGCGCGCTCATCACGTCCGCCATTGATGGCATTGTGGTGATAGATGCAGACGGCACTGTCGAACTCTATAACGAATCCTGCGAGCGCCTGTTTCAATACAGCCCATCCGAGGTCCTCGGCAATAATATCAAGATTCTGATGCCGCAGTCCCAACGCAAGGCGCACGAGGAAGCTCTGGCACGCTACCGCAAGACCGGTGAGAAGCGGATCATTGGCACGGGGCGGGAGGTAGTCGGGCAGCGCAAGGATCTATCGACTTTTCCGATCTATGTTTCGGTCGGCGAAGGTGTATGGAACGAAAAGAAGATATTTGTCGCAATCATTCACGATCTGACCACCATGAAAGCGGAACAGGCCCAAAGGGAGGGCGCAACAGGCCTTCTGGCCCAGATCGTAAGGTCGTCAGACGATGCAATCATCAGCAAGACATTGGACGGCGTGATTACCAGCTGGAATGACGCGGCCGAACACATGTTCGGCTATCACGCCGACGAAGCGATAGGGCAGCACGTCACGATGCTGATACCGGTGAGCCGACATGCCGAGGAGGGAGAGATTATTTTCCGCCTCAGCGCCGGTGAAACGATCCGCCACTTTGAAACAATTCGGCGGCGCAAGGGGGGTGAGGAACTGCATGTGTCTCTTTCCGTGGCCCCGATCCGGGATGCCGCGGGGCTCATCGTCGGCGCATCAAAGATCGTGCGTGACATTACGAAGCGGAAAAGCGCGGAATCCGACTCCCACAAACTCCAAAGCGAACTCGGGCATGCTGCACGGCTGAACGCCATGGGACAGATGAGCGCCGCGATCGCGCATGAGCTCAATCAGCCACTGGCTGCGATGATGAATTATGTCAAAGCCGCCCAGCACCTGCTGAGCCCAGAACTGCCGAAGCCGGAACAGATCGTCACGGCCCGGGAAGCCATGGGAAAGGCCGCGAAGCAGATTATCCGCGCCGGCGCCATCATCCGTTATCTGCGCGAGTTTGTGGAAAAGCGGGCAAGCGAAAAAGTGTCCAGCGATTTGAACAGGGCGATAGGAGAGGCCGTGGAGTTGGGACTTATGGGCGCTGATAGCAGCGTAAAGGTCTTTCTGGACCTGGATCGCAACATGCCGCCCGCCATGATCGATAAAATCCAGATTCAGCAGGTCCTGATCAACCTGATACGCAACGGCGTCGACGCAATGGCAGGCGTTGCGAAACGGGAACTGACGATCGCGTCCAGTTCCGAGGAGACTGGCTGTTTGCACATTACTATCTGCGATACCGGCCCGGGCTTCGCGCCTGAAATCCTGGCCAAACTGTTTGAGCCCTTCACCACCACCAGGGAGAAGGGAATGGGCATTGGCCTGAGCATCTGCCGGGCAATTGTGGAAGCTCATGGCGGCAGCATCCGGTTGCTGCCGGACGGGAACCATGGCGCCTGTTTTCTGATCCGATTGCCCGTCGCGGCCGTATAGCCGGACATAGGACCTTAAGCCCGATGGATTTTGCTGCGGAACGCTTTGTATATCTCGTGGAGGATGACGAGGATGTGCGGGATGCCACGCTGCTGCTGCTGGAATCCCATGGGATCGTTGCACGCGGCTTCGCCACGGCAGGGGATTTTCTTGGCGCCTTCGATCCCGACATGGCTGTCTGCGTGATACTGGATCTTCACATGCCGGAAATGAACGGTCTGGAGCTTCTGGAAATCCTGAGGATAGGCCGCGTGCCCACTCCGGTTATCGCGATCAGCGGTCGCCGGCTTCCCGCCCTCGATACAGAAGTAAAACGCGCCGGCGCAATCGCGATACTGTCCAAGCCGTATCACGAAAGCGACCTTATAACGCTGATTGAAGAGGCGGCGGCCCGTTAGGCGGCTTTTTCTGGCGCACTCACGGCCAGCCCACAAGGCTCTGCGCACGGAGGGCGGCGGCATCCGGGCCCGAAACGGGTGCCTGCTCTGCGGGCGGCTTGGCCAGGCCACATCTTTTTGTAGCCCCCAACCCCTTCAGTCCGAAGCGATCCAGCGCGGTCTGCCAGGAAAGAAATTCTTGGGGAGTCAACTCGTAACGGGCACAGGCCTCTGTGAGACTGATCAGCCCGCCACGCACCCCTGCAACCACTTCGGCTTTTTTGCGCGCCACCCAACGTCCGGGTCTGGCGGACGGCAGGTTCTCTACCGTGAGAACGCCGCCAGCAGGGTTAACGACATAACTCTTGGGCGCAGATCTACTGCTGCGTTGCGGGCCATTCTC
>JBBSKJ010000005.1:0-19890 GCA_038256475.1 Micropepsales bacterium
AACCGTGAATTACTGCTTGCTTCCACTGGGGCTGAACACGGCCTGGACGCGGCCTCCGGGGGTGCCCTGGCTTTTCACCCCGCCCCCCAGCGTCGCCTGGCCGGTGACAAGATTGACGACGAGCTGCGAGCCGCGCATCACGTCCTTGCCCTTCTTGAGCACGACATTGCCGTTCATGGTCACGATCTTGCGCGGAACATCATAGACACCATTGTCGCCGGTGGCGGTGCCGCTGGCCGGCGAATCCACCACCACATTGCCGCTGGCGTTCACCTTGTCGGCATCGCCATCCAGCGTGGTTACGCGCACGGAGTTGGCGCGCAGCTTCATGTCGCCCTGGGTGACGACGACATTGCCCTGCCACGTGCCGGTCTTGCCGTTCAGATCAGCCTGAAAGCTGTCGGAATTGATATTGATATCGGCATTGGCGTTGTTGCGCTTGGGCGCAGGCTTTGCGGCCTGTGTCTGCGCCTGAAGCGGGCCGCTGGCGGCGGCGACGAACGCAAAGGCCAGTGTGAATGAAAGGGTGAAAGCGAGAATTTTTTTCATTTGCTGGATCCGTGAAGGGTCATTCGCACATTGCCAATGAGGGTCAGGAGATTGGTGTTGCGGTCGGCATGAAAGCCGTCGGCGCGAAAGGTGCCATCCGGCCCCTGCCCGGTTACCGGCTGGTGGCCGCGCACCACGCTCTGTTTGAGATTCATCGAGGCGCTCTGACTGTGCAGTTCATAGCCCGTGTCGGTGAAGATATCGATGCCGCCGGTCAGTTCCAGCCTGCCCGCCGCCATATCCACCATGCCGGTGCGGGCGCGGGCGTTGATCCAACTGTTCTTGTCGATCGCCAGATCGGCTTCGAGATTCTGCAGGTTGGCTTTCTTGGCGTTCTGGGAATCCTGCACCGCCATGTCGGCGGTGATCACAAACGGGTTGCCTTGGGCGTCGGCGCCGGTAAGCCGGGGCTTGACCATGGCGAGATCGTTCTCGATGCGGCCCAATTGTTCATAAGACATGGAGAGCTGGCGCGGCTGGCGCTGGACAAAAAAGAAGGCCAGCACCGCGGCGATGATCAGGAATGCGCCCAGCGGCAGCACCCGCTTCATCAGATAGACGAATTTGGAGTAGCGCAGCGCTTCCCTGGCGGTGGTGCGGACCCGTGCCGACCAGTCATACTGCGGGAGGTCCTTATCCGCCGCCATGATCATGCTATTCCCGCGCGCAGGCAGTCATGGATGTGCAGAATGCCGCGCGGTTTGCCGCCGCCTTCTTCCAGCACGAAAAGCTGGGTGATTTTCCTTTCCGTCATCAGGCTGAGGGCTTCCGCCGCCAGCTGATCAGGGTTGGCGATCTGGGGGCCCTTGGTCATCACATCGCGCGCGGTGCGGTTCTCGAAGCCTTTTTCCGCGTGTCGGCGGACATCACCATCGGTGACAATGCCGACAAGATTGCCATTGCCGTCCACGATGCCGACACAGCCCATGCGGCCCGAGGCCATGGTCAGCAGCACCTCGCGCATGCCGGCGCTTTGCGCGGCCAGCGGGATCTCGCCGCCGCTGTGCATCAGGTCGGACACCCGCACCAGGGCCCGGCCGAGCGATCCGCCGGGATGAAAATCGCGATACTGGTCGGGCGAGAAACCCTTGCGCTCCATCAGCGCCACCGCCAGGGCATCGCCCAGGCTCAGCATCATGGTGGTCGATGTGGTGGGCGCCAGCCCCATAGGACAGGCTTCGGGCGCGCGCGGCAGCAGCAGCTTCACATCCGCCGCCTTGATCAGGGTCGAATCCACATTGGCGCCGATGGCGATGATGGGAAGGCCGTGGCGCTTGGCATAGGTGACGAGGTCGGAGAGCTCCGCCGTCTCCCCGCCCCAGGACAGCAGCAAAAGCGCGTCCTGGCGGGTGATGGCGCCCATGTCGCCATGGCTGGCTTCAGCGGGATGAACAAAATAGGCCGGGGTGCCGGTCGAGGACAGGGTGGCGGCGATCTTGCGGGCGATATGGCCCGACTTGCCCATGCCACTGACGATGACGCGGCCTTTGACGCCAAGGATCAGTCCCACGGCCCGGGTAAAGTCTCCGTCCAGACAGTCGGCGAGGCTCCCCAACGCTGCCGCAGCGGTGCTCAGCACCCGGCGGGCGGCCGCCAGATCGCTGGCCGCATTGTCGACCGTCACGGGTGTCAGGTTTGCCTTGGAGGACGACATTCAAGCCTTTGATATTATTGCGCATTTTACATGCGCGCCAGCTTAGGCCACCCAGGTTACGGAGGCGTTAAGCGAATTTCGTGCCAAGTTTCGCGCGAAATGGGACCGACCGCAAGGCGGATGGCTTTCACCAGATCATCTGGCGGTTATCAGCGCGAGGACAAGCCTTTCTGCGGCAGCGTCACCGGCGGCCTTTATCGACCTCCGGGGATGACGAAGACAGAACTCGTTCGCCGCGTCGACACCCATTGTTGGAGCAAGAATCCGCGCATCCTCGGGCAATCTCGCGTTTGCACGAACTATATGGTCGATGATCCAGCGGTCCTGCTCTAGCGCTCGTGCAGATCTCACTCTGTGTGCGGTATTCCAAACGCGACAAATTTCCCCGCCAACATCAAATCCCGGCGGTGGAGAGACACAGCCCATGACAACAATGGGCGTTGCCATCAGAACCCATCTCGCCAGGGTTCGCGATGCTTTCAATGGGCGAAGATGTCGATGTCTTCCCAGCCGGCCAGATCAAGCTGGGCGCGGCTCGGCAGGAAGTCGAAACAGGCCTTGGCCAGATCGGTGCGGCCCTCGCGCACCAGCATCGCATCCAGCGCCGCCTTCAACTGGTGCAGATGAGCGACGTCATTGGCGGCATAGGAGAGCTGCTTTTCCGTCAGCGCCTTGGCGCCCCAGTCGGAGGATTGCTGTTCCTTCGACAGTTCGACACCCAGCAGTTCGCGCACCAGATCCTTGAGGCCGTGCCGGTCCGTATAGGTGCGCACCAGCTTGGAGGCGATCTTGGTGCAATAGACCGGCTTGCACTCCACGTTCAGGTAGCGGCGGAACATGGCGATGTCGAAGCGGGCGAAATGGAACAGCTTGGTGGTGGCGGGATCGGCCAGAAGCTTTTTCAGATTGGGCGCGGCGTAATTTCCGGCCGCAAACTGCACCGCATGGCACACCCCATCGCCCGACGACAATTGCGCCAGGCAGAGCCGGTCGCGGAAGGGATTGAGGCCCAGCGTTTCGGTGTCGATCGCCACGACCGGGCCCAGATTCAGGCCGTCCGGCAAGTCATTCTGATGGAGCTTGATCTTCATCACGGCTCAATAGCGCAGGAGGGGTTAAATTCATAGACTGGCCCGATGGACACCGGTCGGGTCAGGCAAATCCGGGAGCGATGGGGCGGGATCGGCTTTTCGCTGCTGCTGCATGGAGTGCTGCTGCTGGCCGTGCTGTGGTACCTCGCACACCGCCCCCAAATGCAGCCGCCACTCTTCCGCACCCTGCCGGTCGATCTGGTGATCGGCGGCACGCTGGGCCAGGGCAGTAGCGCGCCGGCGGCGCGGTTGCAGGTGGCCGTGCCCCGTCCCGACAGCGCGACGGCGCCGGCGGCTACCCGTCCCGACAGTGTACGAGAGCCGGTGGACCCGCTGTCCGCGAGGCTGCAAGCGCTGGCACAATTGAAAGCCCCCGATGCGGCGCTGCCCAATGCCGACACCAGCGGCGCGCCGAATGGTAGCGGCGCGGGCGGCGATGAAGGCAATTATGCGCTCAGGGATTTCATACGGGCGCAAATCCTGCGGCGGTGGTTGCCCGATCTTGGCATTGCGGGCGCGCGCAACCTGCCGGTTGTGGTGCGGGTGCGGCTGCTACGCAGCGGCGTGATCGATGAGGTCACCGTGGTAGACCAGGCGCGCTTTCACAGCGACGGGGCGTTTCGCAACATGGCGCTCAGCGCGCGCAACGCGGCCTTGCTGGCGTCGCCGATCCGGTTGCCGCCGGGACGCTATGACCGCGTCACGCTGCTGACCATCGATCTCGACCCCAAAGCGGTCCTACGGTAAATCCCGCGCCAGCCGAAATCCCGTCAGTGTCGAATAATCATAATCGCCAGCGCCGTTTTCCGCGGCCCCTGCCCGCGCGGCGCTGCGGATAAAGATCGGCACGTTGTTCCACGAGCCGCCACGAATGCTACGCCGGACGCAAAAAGAATCCGTCCAGGCGCGGCCATCCGCGGGCGCACCGACATAGGAAGGATGCCAGCAATCCGCCGTCCATTCCCAGGCATTGCCCAACATGCCGACGATGCCGAAGGGGTTGGGTGCGAAGCTGGTCACCGGCGCCAGCAGCTTGTTGTCCCATTGGCTGCCGCAGCCATTGCAGTTGGCATTGCCCTGGCCAATCTCTTCGCCCCACCAGCGCGCGGCGCTTGTGCCGGCGCGGGCGGCATATTCCCATTCCGCTTCGCTGGGCAGGCGATAGGGATTGCGCATGCCCAGCGCCGGACGGGCATCACGGGCGCGGGCATTGATCCAGGCGATAAAGGCTTCGGCGTCTTTCCAGTCCAGGCACACCGCCGGCCATAGCGGCGGCTCGACATCGGTGGGGGTGGCGGCCTGGCCGCGAAACAGCTGCTTCCAGCCCAGCCCCAGCATTTCGTTGCAGGGCTTGGGCCGGTAGCCGGTGGCATTGAGGAAGGCGAGGAACTGCCCGCTGGTGACTGGGTATTTGCCCAGCGCGAAGGCCTTGACCGTCACCACGCGCTGGGGCCCTTCGGAATCGAACCTTCCCGGCTCGCGCGCCGGACTGCCCATCAGGAATTTCCCTGCCGGAACCGCCACCATCTCCGGACATTCGGGACATTCGGTGAAATTGCGGTCTTCCTTGGCCTGCCCACCCACCAGCAGGACGACAACCAGAAGCAGCAGGATGCGAGGCAGGATCATAGCGTGCATAAGAGCAGGAACGGGTCTGAGCGCAACGTGTTTTGGCTTAAGGAAGGGACATCATGAGCGACATCGATCCTGGAATGGTCGTCACGTTCTGGCGCGGGGCTGGACCCAAACAGTGGTTCGCGGCCGATTCCGCTTTCGACAAGGAGATTCGGGACAGGTTTGGAGAGGCGCATCTTACCGCCGCTCGCGGCGCACTGGCCGGCTGGGAAGACAGCGCGGAAGGTGCGCTCGCTTTGCTGCTGCTGACCGACCAGTTTCCCCGCAACCTGTATCGGAATTCCGCCCATGCCTTCGCCACCGACGCCATGGCACGCGAGATCGCGGAGCGCGCGCTGGCGCGCGGCTTCGACGCCCAGACCGAGCCGAACCTGCGCGCCTTCTTCTATCTGCCCTTCGAGCATCACGAGGATGCCGCGTCCCAGGCGCGAGCGGTGGCGCTGTTTGAAAAGCTTGGCGACAAAGAGGGGCTGGATTACGCCAGGCTCCATGCCGATCTGATCGCCCGTTTCGGGCGCTTCCCCCATCGCAATGCGGTGATGGGACGAATTTCCACGCCCGAGGAAACCGCCTACCTCGCACAGGGCGGTTTCGCGGGCTGAAACATCCCTCTATAACCGCCGGCCATGAATATCCTGATCGCCTGTGACTCCTTCAAAGACGCGCTTGGCGCCGATGGCGTATGCCGCGCCATCGCCAGCGGCCTGCGCCAAAGCCATCCCAATGCGCGCATCACCGAGATGCCGTTGTCGGATGGCGGGGAAGGCCTGCTGGACGTGCTGCGCGCGCCCTTGGGATTAAGCTGGATGGAAAAGGAGGTCGCCGACCCCCTGGGCCGCCCTCTTCTGGGGCGCTATGGCCTGTCGGCGGACCGCCAGACCTGCGTGGTGGAAATGGCCGAGGCCAGCGGCCTTCAGCGTCTGAGCCTGACGGAACGCGATCCGCTCAAAGCCTCCACCTTCGGCACCGGACAGTTGCTGGCCGACGCCAGGGCCCATGGCGCCAAGCGCGCGATTCTGGCGATCGGCGGCAGCGCCACCAATGACGCCGGCATCGGCGCGGCGGCGGCGCTGGGCTGGGGCTTTCTGGATGCGAATGGCAAGCCCGTGACGCCCAATGGCGGACAGCTGAAAAACATCGCAACCCTGGTCCCAGCGCCAGCGCCTTTCGAAAGCATGGAAGTTTTGTGCGACGTCACCAATCCGCTGTTCGGCCCCACGGGCGCCGCCTGGATTTATGGGCCGCAGAAGGGCGGCACCACCGAAAGCCTAACCTTCCTGGATGGCGGATTGCGTCACATCGCGGAATTGGTGAAAGACCAGCTTGGCCGCGACATCGCCCAGACGCCGGGCGCAGGCGCGGCCGGCGGTCTGGGCTTCGGCGCGATGGCGTTTTTTGGCGCCACCTTAAGGCGCGGCATCGAGATCGTGCTGGACATGACCGGCTTCGATGCGGCCGCGCGCCAGGCCGACCTGATCATCACCGGCGAAGGCCATCTCGACGGCCAAAGCGCGCAAGGAAAACTGATCCAGGGCCTGTGCGGCCGCGCCGGCAAGACGCCCGTGATCGCGCTGAGCGGCAAGCTGTCCGCAACACCGGACCAGGTCCGGGAAATTGGATTGAAGGCGGCTTATTGCATCAATGAAGAGGAAAGGCCGCTGGCCGAAATGCTGGCGGACACCGCCGGCAATCTCGAAAAGACCGCCGCCAAACTGCCCCTCTAGCAAATACTTCTAGTAAATCCCGATCAGCGCGCTGTCTTCCAGCGACGGCGTACGGAAAGCACCCGAGACCGTGATATTCAGCACCATGGGATGATGGTCGCTGGGGCCCTTGTCGAGCACTTCGGAGGCCGAGCAGACCAGACCGCGCGCGATGCAGCGATCCAGCCGCAGATTGACGATCTTGCCGGCGCGATGGGTGCGGCGGCGCGGACCGATATCGCTGAAGCCCTGCAAGCCCACCGGGCCGACCGCATTGAAGTCGCCGATGATGGCGGCGGGGCCTTCCATCTGTTCGATGATGTGGCGCAGCTGGAAACGGTTGAGAAACTGGCCATGGCTGAGATGCACATTGGCGAAGGTGATGTCGCGAAAGACGATGACCTGCGCCAGGCGCGGCGGCACGCGGCCCGGCAGGATGGATCCCGGCAGCCGGATTTCGGTGGACGCCGGAAAGGGATGTGGGCTCCACGCCGCCAGGCCGTAAATGCGGGACTGCATGGGATGGCGGAAGAAATGCCCGCCCACCAGCGACGGCAGCGTGATGATATCCTCGGTGCATTCTTGCAGCAGCAACAGGTCGGGATGATGGCTCTTCACCAGCCTGGCGACGTCTTCCACGCCCGCGCCGACCCGGCGCAACAGATTCCAGCTCACCACCCGCATGGGATGGTCTGCGGAATGACTGGGAAAAGACGGCGCCATATTCGGCCCTGAATGCGTTATAGAGACTGTGCCTATTTAAACTGGCGAATTTCGAACAAGTTTCAAGTCTAACCCTTCGAATAGTATAAGAAAAAACGGTCTACCGGGAAAATGTTTCCAATCCCCATCGAATGGTCGACCCCTCTGCTGGAGGGGGTGGCGCTGACTGTCTATGTCCTGCTGGCCGGGCTGGTGACGGTCGACGTCCTGCTCAAGAAGAACGACGTCCCCCGGGCCCTTGGCTGGATCGGGCTGGTCTGGCTGGCGCCGATTTTCGGCTCCCTGCTCTATTACCTGTTCGGCATAAACCGGGTGACACGGCGAGCCGTGAAAATGCGCTGGCTGGACGCCCGGGCCGGCGGACCCGGCACCGCCTGCCCGCAAACGGCGGAAAACATCACCCTGCTATGCGATGCCAGCGGGCGCGCGACCGGCGAGCCGCTGACAGCCGGCAATGCCGTGACGGCGCTGAACGACGGCGACGAGGCCTATCCCGTCATGCTGCGGGCGATCCGCGACGCCCGGCATTGCATCGCGATGACCTCCTACATCTTCCGCAACGACGAGGCCGGGCGCGAGTTTGCCGATGCCCTGATCGCGGCGGCCCAGCGCGGCGTCAAGGTGCGGGTGCTGCTGGACAGTATCGGCGCCGGCTATTTCTTTCCGCGGATACTTTACCGCATGCGGGCCGGCGGCGTCGGCGCCGCCCGCTTCCTGCACACATGGCTGCCCTGGCGCATGCCGTTCCTCAACATGCGCAACCATCGCAAGGTGCTGGTGGTGGATGGGCACATTGCCTTCACCGGCGGCATGAATATCGGGATCGAGAATTCCAGGCGACTCTTCGGTCCGAAGGCCATCACCGATACGCATTTTTGCATCGAGGGTCCGGTGGTCCGGGTGATCATGGATGCGTTCGCCCGCGACTGGACCTTCACCACCGAAGAGCTGCTGGATGACGAATGCTGGTGGCCCCCGTTAGAAGCCGAGGGGGAGGTCTTTGCCCGCGGCGTCCGCTCGGGACCCGATGCCGACATCTACAAAGCCGAAATGATCCTGGGCGCGGCACTGTCGCTGGCCAGGAAGCGCATTCGCATCGTCACCCCCTATTTCCTGCCCGATCCGCGCCTGCAATTCGCCATCGCCCAGGCGGGCCTGCGCGGCGTTGACGTGCAAATTGTCATCCCGAGGAAAAGCGACCAGCGGATAATGGACTGGGCGATGCGCGGGCACTTGCGCTTTTTCCGGCACATCAAGGCCTGCATCTTCGCCACGCCGGAGCCCTTTGATCACGCCAAGCTGTGCACCGTGGACGGGGAATGGAGCTGGATCGGCTCATCCAACTGGGATGTGCGCAGTCTCAGGCTCAATTTCGAGCTGGATGTGGAATGCGTCAGCCGGGACCTTACCGCCCGGCTGGATGCGATCCTTGATGAAAAGATCGCGCGCGCCAACCGGCTGGAGCCCGAATGTCTGGCATCGGAACCGGTGTGGCTGCGATTGCGCAATGCCGCGGCGCGGCTGTTGATGCCTTATCTCTGACGCACGGCGATTGCCCAGATCGCCAGCCCACCCAGCGCCAGGCCCGCTCCGACAATGCCGGTGGAGGACAGGCCAAGGCCATGGGCAATGGCGATACCTCCGAGCAGTGGCCCCAGCGCATTGGCGACATTGAAAGCTGAATGATTCAGTGCGGCGGCCAGCGTCTGGGATTCACCCGCCACATCCATCAATCGTGTCTGCAACACTGGCCCCATTGCTCCACCCAGCCCGATCAGGAAGACCGTCAGGGTGATGGTCCAGATGTTCCCGGTCATGAAACTGTAAAGGCAAAGCGTGCCTGCGAACCAGACCAGCAGCCAGCCCGCCGTTTTCATCAGGCCCCGGTGCGCGAACCGCGGCACCAGCAACAGGCCGGCCATCATGCCCGCGCCGAACACCGCAAAGACCGGCGGCACCCAGGACGGCGGCACCTGCGTCACTTCCAGCAGCGTGTCGGCGAGATACGTGTAGACCGTGAACAGCCCGCCAAAGCCGACGGCGCCGATCGCCAGCGTCAGCCAGACATGCTTGTTCTTCAGTCCCCTGAGTTCGGTGAGCGGACTGGCGCCCTTGGCCGGTGGCTGGTGCGGCGCATAGAGCGCCACCAGCGTCGCGGTCAGCAAGGACAGGACCGCCACGATGGCGAAGCCCCAACGCCAGCCGGCCGCCTGCCCCAGCCAGTTGGCGGCGGGCACACCGATGATGGTGGCCACCGTCAGTCCCATCAGCACGCGCGCCGAAGCCTGGGCGCGCCGCTGATGCGATACCAGCGATGCCGCCACCAGCATGGCGACGCCGAAATAAGCCCCATGCGGCAGGCCGCTGAGGAAACGCAAAAGCAGCATCTCGGGATAGGACTGCACCAGCCCTGTCAATCCATTGGCCAGCGCGAAGACCAGCATCAGCCCGATCAGCAGCGTGCGGCGCGCGATCTTGGCGGACAGTACCGCGATCAGCGGGGCGCCCAGCACCACGCCCAGGGCATAGGCGCTGATCACATGGCCGGCGGTCGGCGCGTCAATGCCGAGGTCGCGCGCGAAATAGGGCAACAGGCTCATGGTGGCGAATTCGGTCGTGCCAATGGCAAAACCGCCGACCGCCAGCGCGAAATGAACCAGATCGGGATGGGATTCGCGGGGCAGGATGGCGCCTTGGATTGGACGAACGATCTATAGGCCCGAGGCGCGGTGGAACAATGCGGCTAAAAGGCACCATAGCGGGCCATCACCGCAGCGCTGGCAAAAACGATTCCCAGCAACGCGGCTTCGTGCTTCACGAACCGGCGCAAGCCCGCCACGTCGGCGGCGGATGGCAGGAAACTGGTGTCTTGCCGCTGCGCCTTGCGCCATTTCAGGATGGCGATGGTGGGCGGGATCGACAGCAGCCCGATCACGAGGAATGTCGCCATCTTGGTCCAGAACCAGGGATTGCTGAGATAAAAGTCCGCGCCCTTGATGCCCCAGATGACACGGCAGATTCCGATCCCGATCACCAGTCCGGCGGACGCGCCATAGGCGGCATCCACCTTGATCAGGGTACCCAGGTCCCTGGAAGTCAGGCCGGGCCGCAGCAACATCAGTTCGATGGTAATCAGAACCACAAGGGCCAACACGACCATATGATGGAGGATGGCGAATATCAGGTCGGGCAGCATGCGTTGTCCCTTGGGTTGTGCGCCACTAGAGCGGGCCAGATGCGGAATGCGTGTAAAGGCCGATCATAGCGCCGACGAAGCCGCCTGCCACCTTGGTGCTGAGAATTGTGCCATCGGCGTCGGCGAGCAGCGGCGTCCATTCCCCCTGCCCCGACGCGGGGCGGTAACTGAAATCGTAGCGGCCGCCACGCGCACGAATCTGCACCTGGACCCCGGCTTGCGCCAGCGGCACCGAGGCGAGAACCGTGCCATCCACCGGATCACCGGCGCCCGCGCGCCGTTCCACACGCAACACCCGCCGCCCGCCATCATTGACGATGCCGATGAAATAGTAATGCGTATCGTCCTGATAGACGGCGAGCCCCGCCTTGTCGCCGGCCCTGGGCGCGGCGAAGCTGAGGCTGGTGGAGGCCGTCATGGCGAGATGCTGCTGGCGGCGGGCGATAAAGCTGGGCTGCAGCTTTTCGCCGATGCGCGGCGCGCGCGGGTTCAGTTCCAGCCTTCCGCCGCGCAATTGGTACCAGGCGGATTTCGGAACGCGCGGTGTCATCCAGTAAAGCGCCAGCGCCTTGCCGTCGAACTCTTCGCGCAGAACGAAGTTGCCGCTGGTGGGAATGGCGGGCGATCTCTCACGCGGCAGATCGGGATAGCGCACCACCGGCGCGATCGCCTGTCCCGGCGCGGTAATGATGGGCCAGCCGTCGCGCCAGTGCACCGGAAGCAGAAAGGTCTCGCGGCCCGTATTGTACAGATCGTCGCCATAGGGACGAATGGCCAGGAAGGTGGACCACCATTCGCCGTTCTGGGTTTCGACAAAGTCGGCATGTCCGGCGGATGTCACCGGATAGCGGCGCTGGGGCTCGAGATCGCGCTGGGTGAGGATCGGCCGAGGATAGGCCGTCCACGGCCCCTCCGGACGATCGCCGCGATAGAC
The DNA here is from genome assembly GCA_038256475.1 of Micropepsales bacterium. Taxonomy (GTDB): domain Bacteria; phylum Pseudomonadota; class Alphaproteobacteria; order Micropepsales; family Micropepsaceae; genus Rhizomicrobium. Next base: position 11,486 of record JBBSKJ010000005.1, read on the forward strand.
CACCTGGGAATGGTTGATGGCGGTGCCGCCTTCGGCGGTGATCAGGTAATAGCGACCGTCGCGCTTGAAAATGTGCGGCCCCTCGGCCCAGATCGGCTTTTGCGAAATATCCACGCCGCCATCGACGATCATCGTGGAAGGTCCGCTGGTCTGGAGCGTTTTGAGATCGAAGCGCCGTATCCAGATGGCGCGATGGCCTTCATAGAGCGAGGGTCCGGCCGGCGCGGCATTATTCATCAGCCAGGCCGAGCCATCGTCATCGACGAACAGCGAGGGATCGATGCCGCTGACGTCCTTGATCCAGACCGGATCGGACCAGGGGCCGGCGGGATTCTTCGCCGTGATGATGAAATTGCCGCCGCAGTCCACACAGGTATTGACGATATAAAAGATGCCGTCGTGATACGAAATGGACGGCGCGAAGACGCCGCGCGACAGGCCAAGCCCGTCGAAATCCAGCATGCCAGGCCGGTCTATCGCGTTGCCGATCTGGGTCCAGTTCACCAGGTCGCGGCTGCGGAATACCGGCAGGCCGGGGAAATAAGTGAAGGTGGAGGCGGTGAGATAATAGTCATCGCCCGCCCGGGTGATGCTGGGATCGGAATAAAAGCCCGACAGGATGGGATTGCGGTACTCGTTCGGTCCCGCCGGAAAATTGAAGGTCGTGTCGTTACCGGCATATTCGAACCAGTCGAAGCTGGCGGTCTCGGGGCCCTGCGCCCTGCCCGGAATCGCCGCCAGCAACGCCAGCGACAGCGCCACAAGGATGCGCCGCGCGCCCCTCACTTGGGGGGCTGCTTCACAAAGGCCTCAACATCGCGCGCGGCCAGCGTCTGAACCCCGGGCTTGTTGAGAAAACCCAGATCGCGGAACCAATCGGTGAAACGGGTTGGCCAGGTGCCCAGCGCTGTGCCCTCGCGATAGCTGAGGCCACGGCCATGCGTACCGACGGCATAGATATGCATTTCCAGATTGGGAATGCCGGCATTGAGCATCGCCGAGAAATACTCTGTGGCCCACACCGCATGCACCTTGTCGCCCCAACCGGGGCAGACGAGGAAGGATGGCGGCGCATCCTTGGGGATCGGCGGCGTGCCGCCCTTGGTGAAGAGCGACGGGCCCGGATAGATCGAACCGACAAAATCGGGACGCGAGGTGATGCCCGCCAGCGGGTCACCGGGCGCGTTATTTTTCGCGTCGAACTCCGGATACTGGATCGCCGCCGCCATGGTCAGCTCGGCGCCCGCCGAAAAGCCCATCACGCCGATCTTCTTGGGATCGATCTTCCATTCCGCCGCATGAGCGCGCACCAGCCGGATGGCCTGTTGCAGGTCGTACACCGCGTCAACCTTGGCATCATAGCCATCCTGTCGCAGGCGGTGGCGCAGGATGATTGTGGTGACGCCATAGTTGAAGAAGAAGGGCACCGGATCGATGCCTTCAATGCCCACAACCAGCGTTTTGTGCCCGCCACCCGGCACCACAATGATCGCCGCGCCGGTGTTGTCAGCCTGCCGCGCCAGATGCACCTCGATGGACGGATTGTGGATGTTGAGGATGCGTTCGACGCGGCCCGGCACGAACGCGTCCATGGTGTAGACTTCCGCCTCGGACACCCGCTTGGCGTTCAGGAAGGGCGAGCCCGCCGGATAGAGCGGCATCACGATGCCGCCGGGCAGCAGCGTCTGCGGCTGGTACGGCTTGCCCTTGATCACCGGACCCGGCTTGGGGATGCCCTGCGCGGCAGGGACCGGCGGCAACTGCGCCAGCGCGGCGGTGGCGATCAGCAAAAACCCCGCGGCAAAGAGAATGCGTTTGTCAGCCCAGCCCATTGTGCCCCACTTGTAATTTGGCGCTATCGCGCCCCGGTAAAGTTCAGATCGCGTTTGCCTTCACCTGCTTGACGGCGTAATCGGCCGCCCGCGCCGTCAGCGCCATGAAGGTCATCGACGGATTGACGCAGCTGGTGGACGCCATCTGCGACCCGTCGGTGATGAACAGGTTGGGCGCGTCATGCGCCTGGCTCCAGCGATTGATCACCGAAGCCGTGGGATCGTTGCCCATGCAGGCGCCGCCCATCTCGTGAATGGCGTCTCCCGGCACATGTTCGTCGCTGGACGAACCCACATTCACCAGGCCCGCGGCCTTCAGCATCTTCTGGCCTTCGATCGCGGAGTCGCGCAGCAGCTTCATCTCGTTGGAGCGGAAGGTGACATCGAACACCCCCAGCGGCACGCCGAACCTGTCGACCTTTGTAGGGTGCAGCGTCAGGGTATTGTCGCGATAGGGCAGACATTCGGCGAAGGTGGTGAAGCGCAAGGTCCAGGGACCATAGCTGCGCAAGCCTTCCTTCATCGCCTTGCCGAAACCGGCCGGCGCGGCAGGGTTGCGGCTGGCGGAACCCTGCAGGCCATAGCCGCGCACAAAATCGGCGTCCGCGTCCTGGCCGTTGATGTTGCGGAAACGCGGGATATAGACGCCGTTGGGACGGCGACCATAGGCGATATAGGGATCGAGTTCGCCCCGGGGCACCGAACCCCATGTGTAGGTGCGGAAGGCGTGATCCATCATATAGCGGCCCAGGGTTTCGCTGGAATCGGCGAAGCTGCGATTGCTCCCCGCCAGGCGGGAATTGAGCAGGATCTGCACCGAGGCATTGGTCGACGCGCACAGGAAGACGATGCGTGAGCGGTAGACTTTCGCCTGCATGCTATTGGTATCCACCGCCCGCACGCCGGTCACGCGCTTTGTCGCGGAGTCATACTCCAGATTTGTCACCACCTGGTCCGACAGCAGGGTCAGATTGTTGGTGGCGCGCGCCGCCGGGAGCGTCACGGCCTGGGTCGAGAAATAGGCGCCAAAAGAACAGCCCCGCGCGCATTGCGAACGGCTCTGGCAGCGCGTCCGCCCCTGCTCCGGCTTGTCCTCGGTCATGTTGGCGGTGCGGGTCGAGATCAGCTTGCGGCCCGGCATGGCCTTTTCCAGCCGTTCCTTCGCCCACAGCTCAGCCACATTCAAAGGATGTGGCGGCTGGAATTCGCCATCGGGGAGCTGCGGCAAGCCCTCTTTCGAGCCGGCAATGCCCGCATATTTTTCAACATAGGAATACCAGGGCGCGATCTCGTCATAGCTGATGGGCCAGGGGCTGCCATGACCGTCACGCGCATTGGCCTCAAAATCGATCTTGCTCCAGCGCAGCGACACGCGGCCCCAGATCAGCGACTTGCCGCCGACCTGGTTGGGACGCACCCAGCGATAGGGCTTGGAGCCTTCATAGTCGAAGGGGTTGAGGCGGTCGTTGCTGTAGTAATGTGTCTGGGCGGTGTTGGCGGCGCCGCCCCATTTGGCCAGGCGATAGTCGCGCTCCACTTCGGCGGGCGGCAGGGTGCCGCGATAGGGTAGCTCCCACGGTCCCAGGCCTTCGGTGACGTAATCGGTCTGGTGCTCGACCATGCGGCCGCGCTCGAGCATCAGCACCTTCATGCCCTTTTCGCACAATTCCTTGGCCGCCCAGCCGCCGCTGACCCCGGAGCCGATGACAATCGCATCAAAATCGTATGTCGCCATGTGTGTGTTTTCGATCAGGAGGAAAAGACGCGCCGGACTTCGGCATAAGGATAAGCGCCGTCATAGCGGCCCGGCACCGGGAGATAGATGCGCTCCTGCTTGCAGCCGATCTCGGAGGAGTAATAGCCCAGGATCACCATCTGGCGGCAATGTTCGAAGAAGCGGTTGGAAAGTCCCGGCACGGCATTTTGCATCATCAGGGTCAGGACCGCATCCTGCGCCTCCGGGTTCAGCCCTGTGAACGGCCTGGCGTAGCGCACGCGCGCATAGCCGTCCACGATGCCCAGACCGGCCATGAATTCGTTACGGTCGGTCGGCTCGTACCAGTCCGCCAGCATCATTTCGATGAAGGCCGGAACACCGGCGGCGATGGCGCCCGGCGTGTCGGTGGTGGGAATGATCCGCTCGCTCAGGGCTGCGACAAGCGCACGCTGCTCGTCGGTAAAGACGGTGCGCGAAGCGGTGAAGCCCGCCGGCGCGCCTTGCGCGCCCGCTACGGTTGCGGCCCGCGCCAGCGGCGCGACCAGTGATGATCCGAACAGCGCGGCGACGCCCACGACAAGCTCGCGCCGGTTGGTATTCAGCATGCTGCGGTCTTTCCCCATGTTTCAGACAGGTTGGCCGCCTGTATAAACAGAGTCTATCGCTTTTGGGCTTTTTGTGCAGATGCGAACGCGGACATGACAGAATGTCGGGCTGGCGCCAGGTTCCCGCAAAGCCGTATGAACTGGACATGCCCCTGAAATTCGCCGCCAACCTGTCCTGGATGTTCAAGGAATGGTCCTTTCTGGACCGCTTTGCCGCGGCGGCCGATGCCGGCTTCGCGGCGGTGGAGTATCTTTTTCCCTATGAGCACGAGCCAGACGAGATCGCCCGGCTGTTGTCGCGGCATGGCGTGAAACAGGTTCTGTTCAATATGCCGCCAGGCGACTGGGCGGCGGGAGAAAAGGGTTTGGCCTGCCTGCCCGAGCGCCGGGACGCGTTCCGCGCCTCGGTCGAAACCGCCCTCACCTATGCGCGCGCCACCGCCACGCCGCGCCTGCATCTAATGTCGGGGATCGGATCGGGCGACAAGGCGGTAGCGGCCTATCGCGATGCTATCAAGTGGGCCTGCGATGCGGCGGGGGCGGACGGAATCGACATCCTGCTGGAGCCGATCAACAACCGCGACGTGCCCGGCTATCTGATGAATGATTTCGGCCAGGCGGCCGAGCTGATCGATGAGTTGAAGCGCCCGAACCTGAAATTGCAGTTCGACATCTATCATCGCCAGATCATCCACGGTGATGTGACTCGCGGCCTGGAAGCCCTGATGCCCATCACCGGCCATATCCAGGTTTCCTCCGCGCCCCTTCGCCACGAACCCATGAGCGGCGAATTGGATGACCGGCGGATGTTTCAGCTTATCGAACGGCTCGGTTATGCCGGCCATATCGGCTGCGAATACAATCCGGCCAACGGCACGCTGGAAGGCCTGGGCTGGATGCGCGACCTTGACTAGCCTCTGGCGAACTTACGGGCGCGCGGGCGCGAATTTGTCGATCGCTTCCCACAGGCCGTTCAGATAGACCGCGCCCAGCGCACGGTCATATAGGCCGTAGCCCGGCTTGCCCTTTTCGCCCCAGATCATGCGGCCATGATCGGGACGGGCATAACCTTCGAACCCGACATCATGATAGGCCTTGACGATCGCGGCCATGTCCAGCGAACCGCATTCGGATTTGTGCGCGGTTTCCTCGAAATCACCGGCGGCATTGACCTTGACGTTGCGCAGATGCGCGAAGTGAATGCGTCCCTGCCCGCCGAACTCGCGCACCAGCGCCTCGACATTGTTTTCAGGCCCCGCGCCCAGCGAACCCGAACATAGCGTCAGGCCGTTGGCCGGACTGTCGACGATGCGCAGCAAACGCTCCAGATCGTCGCGGTTCTTGACGATGCGCGGCAGGCCGAAGATGGGACGCGGCGGATCGTCGGGATGGATCGCCATGCGGATGCCGCTTTCCTGCGCCACCGGCACGATGGCCTTGAGGAAATAGCCCAGATGCTGCCAGAGCTTTTCCTCGTCGATCTTGGCGTATTCCGCCAGCAATGCTTTCAGCTCGTCCGGCTTGTAGCTGGAATCCCAACCGGGCAGCGAGATGCCCTTGCTGATATCAATGGCTTCCACTTCCCTGGTGCTGAAGGTCAGCGTGGTGGAGCCGTCGGGCAGCAGCTTGGCCAGCGAGGTGCGGGTCCAGTCGAACACCGGCATGAAATTGTAGCAGATCACCTTGATGTCGGCGGCGCCCAGGTTGCGGATGGTCTGCTGGTAATTGGCGATCAGGCGATCGCGGCTGGGCTTGCCCAGCTTGATGTCTTCATGGACGGGAACCGACTCGATCACATCCAGCGCCAGGTCATGTGCTTCCACCTTGGCCTTCAGGTCCAGTATCCGCTCCATCGGCCAGACCTCGCCGACCGGCACGTCATAGATGGCGGAGACGATGCCATGCATGCCGGGTATCTGACGGATGTAGCCCAGGGAAACCGGATCACTGTCGCCAAACCAACGGAAGGACATTTTCACCAGGACGCTCCGTGCCAAATTTTCGCCAGCTGACCGTGAAATCGAGGTCCGGTCCATGATTTTATTCGAGGTGTTCAGAAGAGCCCGAAACTCTTGCGGTCCTTGAGCACCGCCCGGGCGGCGTTGTGGCCGGGGGCGCCGGTGACGCCGCCACCGGGATGGGCGCCCGCTCCGCACAAATAAAGCCCCGGCACCGGCATGCGATAATCGGCATGGCCCAGCATCGGCCGGTTGGAGAAGATCTGGTCCAGTCCCATCTTGCCGTGAAAGATGTCGCCGCCGGTCAGGCCGAAGCGGCGTTCCAGATCGAGCGGCGACAGGGCGGACCGGCCGACCACCGAAGCGGCGAAGCCGGGGGCATAGCGATCGACATGCGCGATGATGGCGTCAGCCGCCTCATCGCGGCGCGCGTCCCAGCCGCCTCCTATCTCATAAGGGAAATGCTGGCAGAACAGGCTGGCGACATGCGCGCCGGCGGGGGCAAGGCTGTCGTCCAGTGTGGAAGGGATCAGCATCTCGACCACCGGCTCTTTGGAGAAGCCGTCGCTGCGCGCCGTCAGATAGGCGCGGTCCATATAGGCCAGCGACGGCGCGACGATGATGCCCGCGGTGAGGTGATCGCCCGGACCCGGCAAGGCCGTGAAGCGCGGCAGTTCGGACAAAGCGACATTCATCCGGAAGGTTGCGGACTCACATTGCCAGTGCGCCATGCGCCGCTCGACTTCGGGCGGGACCGCGCCGGCGGGGAGCAGCCGGGTGAAAAGCAGTTTTGGATTGATACCCGCCACCACGGCCCTGGCACGAAAGGCCGCGCCGCCCGCGACCGCGCCCACGGCCCTTTGCCCCTCCACGATGATCTCATCCACGGGCGTATCCAGCCGGATATCGACGCCCTTCTCCCGCGCCGCTTTGGCCATCGCCTGGGTGATCGCGCCCATGCCGCCGATGGCATGGCCCCAGGCACCTTCGACTCCGTTGGTCTCACCGAACATATGATGCAGCAGCACATAGGCCGAGCCGGGGGTGTGAGGACTGGCATAGTTGCCGACAATGGCGTCGAAGCCGAACAGGGCCTGAACCAGGTCATGGCGGAAATAGCGGGAGAGGATGTCAGCGGACGACCTGGTGAAAAAGTCGACCAGGTGACGCTGCTCATCCAGCGCGAGGCCACGGACACTGCCCGCCAGCTTGAGCAGGGCGAGCAGATCGGCCAGCCCGCCGCCAGCATTGGGCGGCGCGCGCAGCAGCCATTGGCGCAAGATTCCGACGACAGATTTCAGCGCCGCGGCATAAGCATCGTAACTTTCGGCATCCGCGGCACTGTGGCGCGCGATTTCGCGCCGGGTCAGTCCGCCGCGCCCGGCGAGCAGGTAATCGCCCTCGAGGGTGGGAAGAAAGTTGTCGATCTTCCGCAGCACGATCTTGAGGCCGTGCTCATGCAGCCGCATGTCAGCAATGATTTTTGGATTGAGCAGACTGACCGTGTAGCTGGCGGTTGAATTGCGGAAGCCGGGATGAAATTCCTCGGTCACCGCCGCGCCGCCGACCACGCCGCGCGATTCCAGCATCATGACCTTGAGCCCCCGCGCGGCGAGATAGTAAGCGCAGACCAGACTGTTATGGCCCGCGCCGATGATCAGGATGTCGGTGGCTGAACTGGTGCCGGAAAGGGGCCCGCGAGTTTTCACCGACTTGCTGATCCCACGCCCCATTCATACCGCTTTGGTCCCAACAGTACCACAAACCCGGGACCTGGCTACCTGCCGCCCCGGGCATGAAAGCTGTTGCGGAACGCCGCGCGGATCGCAGCCTTCAACTTTGCGCTGACTAGCAAATCGCTAGCCACGAATATCCGCAAGTAGCAGATCGCTTTTCCGTGCAGACACCAAGCATCCGGACGGCAGCTTACGGACGGCCACCTCACCGGCAACCCTAGGGAGACTTCGGCGCCGATGATGCCCAGCAATCGTGCATATGCGCTTTCGTTCAAACGCAAATTGCGCGGGAATGTCCTGAGCGGCTCCGTTTCAGCGCGTTTGATAACCGAAGACAGCGCAAATCGCGGGACGCTCACCCATTGGCTGGAACGGAAAAAGCAATAATGCCCTCTCTCGAACGCACTCGATAAACCTATCTTGCCGGCCACGAAGGACGACCGGCAACTTCTTGATCGCGTTGGGAGCGGCCAACGCGTTTGAATGTTGGTGAGCCAGAAGAGAACTCGCCATTTTCGACTAATATGTTGTTTTCACGATGTTTTCTTAGACACATT
>JBBSKJ010000006.1:0-18116 GCA_038256475.1 Micropepsales bacterium
AGACATGGTTTGAATGAAGGCGACCACCGCATCAAGGTCTTGCGCATCCCACATCTGTTCGCGCATCGGATGCACCGGAGCCTGGATATAGGCGCGCAGCGCCCCGGGCCGGCGGGCCTATTTGCGGGCGATCCGGGTAAAATCGGGCGCGGCGATGCCCACCCCCTCATCAGGATTGAGAACGGGATCGGGCTGTTTCTGGTGGGGTATGACCTTGTGGCAGGCCGAACAGGCCTCGATCGCGATGCCGCGCCCCAGACGGACGTCGCCGGCCGCCGCGGCCGCAGCCGTCGCACCGATCCAGAACAGGGCAGCCAGCAGATAGCGCATGGCGGTTTTTCGCACATTCGCGGCCGGGCAGGCTTGATCTGTATCAAGGCGCGGCGGGGCCAAAGCCCCATCATGACTTCATGCTCATGCGCTCCCTGCCGGTGTTTGCCATGCTCTGCGCCCTTGCTCAGCCCGCACAGGCGCAGGATGCCGGGGCGGGCGAACGCATTGCCCAGAGCTGGTGCAGCAGATGCCATGTGGTGGATTCGGGAGGGCAGAAGGGGGGGCAATGATGCCGTGCCGTCTTTCCCCGCGATTGCCCGGCGGGCTTCGACCAGCCAGGCGTCGCTGACGGTGTTTCTGGCCACGCCGCATTCGCGCATGCCCGACTTCAACCTGACCCGCGCGGAAATCCAGAATGTCGCGGCCTATATCCTCAGCCTGCGCGACAGGCCCTGACACAAATGCAATGAAGGCCCGGCGAAATACGGTTACCGGACGGTAACCGGTTGTGGCGGTTCGTATTAACAGGTTGCAAGGAACCGCCTGCTACTCTGCGTAGTATTGGGGGGTGCGATGCGGAGGCGATCCGTCGGGGCACTGGTGACAACGATCACCGGCCTTCTGGCCATGATGCTGGTACTGGTGTTTTTCGTGGCGGCCCTGGCTGCCATGGATCAGCAGCGCATTGCCGCGAACGATCTCAATTCCATAAACGAGGCGGGCCGGCTGCTGGCGGCCAAACAGGCCGTGCGCATCGAGGCGGGTTTTGTGCGCGCTGCGCTGGAATCGCCGGCCCCCGCCAGCCCCAGGGACAGGGCGCATCTCGTTGACCTGCACAGGGCCTCATCTGCGTCGCTCTATGCGGTCAGCCTGTCCGGCGCGCCGCCCGACGAGCGCGCGAAATTCGAAAAGCAGCGCGCCGCCTTCGATCAGATTGTCAGCCAGTCGCGCCAGGCCAGTACGCTTGCGCACCAGGACCGTCCCGCCGTACTGGATGACCGGTTTCGCCGTCAGCCTATGCAGTTGATCGAGACTCTCGATGCCCGCTCGCGGACACTGTCGCAGAAAATCGCGCTGACCGATCCGGTGAACGCCCAGCTGATGAAGGTCGGCGATATCGGCTGGCGGTTGCGCACCGATGCCGGCGCCGACCGCGGCAATCTCACCCGCGCGATCCTCCAGCAGCGCAGCCTCAGCGAGGCGCAAGCCCGGCAACTGGTCCACAGCGAGGGCCGTATAGACGCCAGTTGGGAGGCGCTGCGGGACGAGATGCGGGCCGCCGGCATGCCGCCCGAACTGCGCGATGCCATCCGTCACGTGGAAAAAAGCTACTTCCGGGAATTCTGGCCGGTACGGGCGGAGATTGTGGAAAAGCTGAGGGGCGGGGAAACTGTCGACCTGACCGGGCTGCAATGGATCAAGATATCCAATGACGGCCTGAACAGCATGACCGGGATCGCCAATGTCAGCTTCGCCCTGACGCGCGCCCATGCCATGGCCGAGCTCCACAAGGCGGATGCGAGACTGCTGTTCTTCATCAGCACCATGCTGGCCTCGGTTGGCCTGGCGGCGATGGTGATCATCTATATGCACAAACACATTGTGGGTCCGCTGAAGAGCATTACCGGTTCCATCACCACCATCGTAACCGGGCACCAACCTGGCCCCATTCCCTTTGAGGACCGCCAGGATGAGATCGGCCAGTTCGCCCGAAGCCTCAGGCTGCTGCGCACCACCATCGCCGAGCACAGGCGCTCGGAGGAAGCCCGGCACGCGGCGGAGGTTTCCAACAAGATCAAGTCTGAATTCGTGGCCAATATGAGCCATGAGCTGCGTACGCCCCTGAACGCCATCATCGGCTTTTCCGAAGTCATGAAGGGCGAGATGTTCGGCCCGCTGACGGCGCGCTACACCGAATACTCCCAGCTCATCCATCGCTCGGGCCAGCATCTGCTGAGCCTGATTACCGACATACTGGACCTGTCGAAAATCGAGTCGGGGAAATGGGAGATCAAGCGGGAGCGCCTCGATCTCTCCCAGGCCATCGATTATTGCCTGCGCATGGTGGGCGAGCGCGCCGCACGGCAGGGCATCGTCCTGCGCACCGAACTCGAAGCCGAGGCGTCATTGATCGCGGACGACCGCGCGACGCGGCAGATCCTGCTCAACCTGCTCAGCAATGCGATCAAGTTCAGCCGCACCGGCGGCGAGATCGTCGTCAAGGCCAGCCTTGCCGAAGGAGAATTGCGGATCGCGGTGCGGGACACCGGCATCGGCATTCCCGCAAGCGAGCTTCCCCGCATTGGCCGGGCGTTCGAGCAGGCCACCAACAATCCGCTGCTGGCCAGCGAAGGCACCGGCCTCGGCCTGGCGCTGGTCAAATCGCTGATGACGCTGCATCAGGGCTCGTTCGCAATCGAAAGTATCGAAGGGCAGGGCACCACCGTGACGGTGGGCTTTCCGGTCGTTGCGGAAGAAAGCATCGCCGCCTGACGGCGGCACGGCTTATTTGATCAGCACATCGCTGGACGGCGTGCGCGGCACGCTGCCCTTGTCCAGCACCAGCGTCACCGCCACATGCACCGGGCCGCTGCCGGCGGCGGGGCGCCCGTCATGCGCCAGCCCGCGCGGCACCATGAAGCTCTCGCCCGCCTTGATCACCTTGGGCGGCCGGCCCTTGATGAAAACCTCGAAACTGCCGCGCACCACCTGGGCCATTTCCACGCCGTGATGGATATGCGCGCCCACCGTTTCGCCGGGCTGAAAATCGCGGGTGGTGATGATCACGGTCTGGGGCTTTGAGGCGGGCGGAATGTCGTAACTCTGGGTGTTGGGGCCCTGCTGCACCGCCATCACGCCGCCGGACTGGGCCATGGCGGCGGAGCCGCCCATCAAGCAAAGCGCGGCGGAGCCGCCCGCCAGAACCGCGCCCATCACCACAAAAGCACCGAATTTCATGTCTTCCTCCCAAACTGATGGTGTCAGGATGGCGATTCACCCTGCGGGCCGCAAGGCTGGCTGTATCGGCCCCGCGCGGCTATGATGGGGCATGGCTGACAAGAAGAAGACGATAACCAATGCCGAATCCCGGCAGGACGCCGCCGACCGGCGCACCCAGATGGTCCGCGACCAGATGCAAAAGGAACGCATCGCCACCGATGCCAAGACCGCCCGGCTCAAGGCCCTGCGGCTGGCCCAGGAGGAGGAAGAGGCCGCCCGGCCCAAGCCGCCCGCGCCCGTGAAGGCCAAAAAAGCCAAGACCAAGGCCAAGACCAAAGCCTGACCTAAAGCGCCTTGACCTGGGTGTTCGCCGCCGGCGCGATGCTGAGCGTATTGCGCAGCGGGAACAGGAAGGCATCGGCCTCGATCTCGAACACATCGCCGGCCTGGGTCTTCACGCCCGCGCTGAAGGACAATGTCGCGGTGCCGAAGAAATGCACATGCACGTCGCCGGGACGGCGGAAGCCCGCATACTTGAAGTGATGGCTTTCCAGATTGGCGATGGTGTGGCTCATATTCGCCTCGCCAGACAGGAACGGTTTGTCGAAGATCACCTCATTGCCGCGGCGCACTTTCGATGTGCCGGTCACCGCATCGGGCAAGGCGCCGGTGCGCAGTTCGGGCCCGAAGCTGCATTGCCGCAGCTTGGAATGGGCCAGCCAGAGATAATTGAACTTCTCGGTGACATGATCCGAGAATTCATTGCCCAGCGCATAGCCCAGGCGATAAGGCTGGCCGTCATCCCCTATTATATAAAGTCCCACAATCTCGGGTTCCTCGCCGCCATCCTGGGCGAAGGCGGGCGATGCAAAGGCGGCTTCCGGCGCCACCACCGACGCGCCGTCGCCCTTGTAGAACCATTCGGGCTGCGCCCCGTCTTCGCCCGGCGCGGGCTTTCCCTTTTCCAATCCCAGCTTGAACATGCGCATGGAGTCGGTGAGCGTGTCTTCGCCCGACAGCTTCTTGTGCATGGCGTCGCGGCCCTCGGCGCTGCCCAGATGCGTCAGGCCTGTGCCGGTGACAATGGTGTGGGCGCTGTCGGTGGGATGATCCAGCGGCGCCAGTACGCGCCCTTCACTGAGCGCGGCGCGGATATCGATCGTGTCGCCCACGCCCAGATCGGCCAGCCGGGCTTCCAGCGAAAGACCTTGCGCGATGGCGCCCTTCGCCAGGTCATAGGTGGTGGCCACGCCATTGACGATGCGGCCCTTGGCGTGGGCATCCAGGGCGGCGACGGCGCGGCTGCCCTCCTTGGTCTTGAACTGCACCAGCCTGAGAACCATGAGCTTGTCCTTAATAATAGGCCGTCTTTTTCGCGCCGTCCGCGGCGGAAGGCAAATGCCGGCGGAACCCGCACTTGGCCGGGGCGTTCAACAGGCATGAAGCTGACCATCTTCGCGGCGATTATCTTTGTGGCGGGACTGTGGCCGGGCCTGGCGAAATACCAGGGCGGCGTACCCCAGACCGCGCCCCAGAAGCATGTTCTGACCACCCTGAAAGACGCGGCGCACATGCCGCCGGCCAGGCTGCAGGCTTGGCCCGAAACGCTGAAACAGCGGCTTTAAATGCGCACTTTCCAGATTGTTTTCGCCCTGATTCTCGCGGCGGTCCTGTTCATCATCCTCAAGCTGCTGGGACTGCTTATCCAGTTTGCCCTGATCGCGGCGGTGTTGGGTTTTGCCGCCGGGCTGTTGCTGTGGCATCTGTTTTCGAAGGTCTTTCGGCGGCGCAGCAACTGAAAGTCTGTCAAAGTGTGTCAGCGGCTGCGGCTTTCGTGCAGTCGCAGGATGCAAGAAACCCCTTCATTGATGCTTCCAAGCACGGTTAAATGGCGCGGGCAGGGGCGGAGAAACGTCCCGCGTATGCGTCAAGGGAGAAAGTATGTCTGGAATCAATCGCCGAAACATGATGGCCGCCACTTCGGTGCTGGCGTTGATGGGCCATGCGGCCCTGGCCCAGCCCGCGGCCGCGCCTGCGCCCGCGGCGCCCAAGATTCCCGACACTGACTGGGACCAGTTCGGCGGCAATCTCGCCAGCCACCGCTATGCGCCGCTGGAACAGATCAATGCCGACAACTTCAACAAGCTGGAACTGGCCTGGAAGTTCAACACCGACTCGCTGGGCCCGACGCCCGACGCCTATTTCAATTCCACGCCCCTGATCGTGAACGGCCGCATCTACACCACCGCCGGCATGCGCCGCGACGTGGTGTGCCTGGACGGCGCCACCGGCGAACTGCTGTGGGCCTATCGCTATGACGAAGGCCTGCGCATCGGCAGCCGCGGCGGCCCGGGCTTTGGCTGCTCCTACTGGACCGACGGCACCAACGAGCGGGTGATCTTCTGCACCCGCGGCTATCACATGATTTCGCTGGACGCCAAGACGGGTCTGCCCGACCCGGCTTTCGGCACCGGCGGCATTGTCGACCTGCGCCAGAACTTCGACCAGGAAGTCGATCCCAATCGCGGCATCGTCGGCATTCATGCCCCGCCGCTGGTCACCAAGAATGTGATCGTGGTCGGCAACGCCCCGACCGCCGCCGTGAAGGGTTACCTGCGCGGCTTCGACGTGCGCACGGGTGCGCGCAAGTGGATCTTCCACACCATCCCGAAGAAGGGCGATTTCGGCTACGACACCTGGATCGTGCCGGGCCAGGCGGAAGCCGCCGGCAATGTCGGCGTCTGGGCGCCGATGTCGGCGGACGAAGAACTGGGCCTGGTCTATGCGGGCGTCGAACTGCCGCCCACCGATCTCAACGGCACCCAGCGGCACGGCAATGCGCTGTTCAGCGAAAGCCTTGTGGCGCTCGATCTTGAGACCGGCAAGCGCAAGTGGCACTACCAGCTCACCCATCACGGTCTGTGGGACTATGACATTCCCTGCGCCGCGATCCTGTGCGACCTGAATGTGAATGGCCGCGCGGTCAAGGCGATCGCGCAGCCCTCCAAGCAGGGCTACCTCTATGTGCTGGACCGCGTCACCGGCAGGCCGGTATGGCCGATCCCGGAGCGTCCCGTGCCCAAGGGCGATGTGCCCGGCGAATGGTATTCGCCGACCCAGCCTATCCCGACCAAGCCGCCGGCTTATGACGAAAACGGGATGCTGGAAAAAGACCTGATCGACTGGACGCCCGAACTCAAGGCGCGCGCGGTCGCCATCTCCAAGCATTACAAGATGGGCCCGGCCTTCACGCCGCCGCCCTTCGTGACGCCTGGAAAGGGCATCTTCGGCCTGATGATGCTGCCCGGCACCCAGGGCGGCGCCAACTGGCCGGGCGGTTCCTATGATCCGGAAACGCGCAAGCTGTTCATCTATTCCAAGACCCGCATGGAAGCGGTCAGCATCATGCGCAATCCCAATGATGCCACCAAAATGCAGCAGGGCGGGCTGGGCACCGCGCCCAACACCGCCGATCCCAATGGCGGCATCTTCGGTTCGGCCGCCAGCCTGAAGGGCGGCACCACGCGCAGCTTCATCACTGTCGATGACGCCATCGATGCGCCGATCGTGCCACGCATGCTCTCGATCGAGGGCCTGCCGCTGAACAAGCCGCCGTTCGGCCGCATCAGCGCGCTGGACCTCAATGACGGCACCATGGCCTGGCAGGTCGCGCACGGCGAAACCCCGGACTTCATCCGCAATCATCCGCGGCTGAAGGGTGTGAAGATTCCGCGCACCGGCCAGTCCGGCATCCTGGGCACCCTGGCGACCAAGACGCTGGTGATCTGCGGCGATGCCGGCGTCTTCACTGACGAACAGGGCCGCAAGGCCGCGCGCCTTCGCGCCTATGACAAGAACACCGGCGAGGAAAAGGGCGCCGTGTTCATGGAGAAGGTCCAGACCGGTTCGCCCATCACCTACATGCTGGGTGGCAAGCAGTATATCGTGCTGGCTACCAGCAACGGTTATGGCGCCGACCTGGTCGCTTATCGTTTGCCGGGATAATGGGCCAGATGACGGGATTGGCCGCCGTGATTTGTGCGGCCTGTCTTGCGTCTTTCCTGATGTTTTCTTCCCGTGTGGAAGCCGCGCCTGCGCCGGAAAAAAACCCGGTGCAGGCGTCTTCTCTTAGAAAAGACGCGGCGGCGAAAAAGCCCGTCCCGTCGGTCTATCAAAAAGAACAGGCGATGAGCCCGGCCCAGCTGATCCGGCGCTGGAAGGCGCCGGTGGCCAAAGCCGCAAAGCGCTTCGGCGTTCCGGTGGCATGGATCAATGCGGTGATGCGGGTGGAAAGCGGCGGGCGCACTATGCTGTCGGAAAACATGCGCATGATCTCCAACAAGGGCGCCATGGGCATCATGCAGGTGATGCCGGGCACCTATAAGGAGATGGCGGCGGATCACCGGCTGGGCCCGGATGCCTTCAAGCCCGAAGACAATATCCATGCCGGCGCGGCGTATCTGGGCTGGCTCAAAGGCAAATACGCCTATCCCGCCATGTTCGCCGCCTACAATGCCGGACCCGGCCAGGTGGATGCGGCGATGCAGAAGGGCAATCCGCTGCCGAAGGAGACGCGTGATTACATTGTGCGCATCAGCGCCATCCTGGGTGGCAAGGATGACGGCACCGCGATCTTCGCGGCAAAGCTCACCCGGCCCGACGGGTCCGAGGTTCTGGTGGACCCGCTGGCGGTGATGGCGGTGCGCGCCGTGCTGCCGGGCGAGTATGGCCCCGATGTGCAATCGGTGATCCGGCTGGGCGGGCGCATGACCCAGGGCGTGCGCGAAGACATCAAGGCGGTGACGGAAGCGATCCGGATTCGCGGCGGCAAGATTTAGTGGCCGGCTGCCTGCCTTCTTGCGGTCCTGACGGGTTCAGAAGGACTCCAGATCGAAGCCGTGGGCGGCGCAGACCCGCCGGGCCAGTTTCTGGAACGCCGGATTGTGATGGCCGCGCGCCGTGCCGGTCTCGTCCTGGTAAAGATGGATCATCTCATGCGCCATGGTGGCGATCAGCACATCGCTGCTGCGCACCATCCCGGCGGAGATGGCGATTTCGCTGAAACCGTCATTGCCGGACGCCCGCTTGTGACGGCCCCGGAAATGGCCGAACCGGTCGCGGGTTCCCATCACCCGGAAGCTGACATGATCGGCATGGGGCAGGTTCCAGCGGCAAAAGGGCGGGCTGACCCTCAGATACTCATAGGCCGTTTCCAACATGTCGGGGGTCAGGCGCAGTCCAGCCATAGGCGTCATTCCGGTAGCAGGGTGCATAACGCAGAGCTCTGCGGCCGGTGGCATGCCCGCTACGCGTAAGACCCCGTCCTTTTTCGGGAGCCGCGAACTTCCGCAGGGATGCTGGTCAGCTTTCCAGCCAATGCAGGCTGAACAGCCGGTCCGGATCGGTCCACACCGCGCGCGGGCTGAAGCCGGCGCGCACCGCCATCTCGCGGAAGGATTCAATGGTGTATTTGTGACTGTCCTCGGTGTGCACCGCCTCGCCATGGGCGAAATCGAAATGCTCGCCGGCGATGGCGACGCGCTGCCGCTTCAGGCTGACCAGATACATTTCGATCCGCTGGGCAGTGGGATTGTAGGGCGCGTAATGGGCGAAGCCGTCCAGATCGAAATCGGCGCCCAGTTCGCGGTTGGCCCGCGCCAGAAGGTTCTTGTTGAACAGCGCCGTCACCCCGGCGGCATCATTATAGGCGGCATGCAGGCGCGCCGGATCCTTGACCAGATCGACGCCGACCAGAAGGCCGCCGCCATTGAGAGCTCCGCGCATCCGGCGCAGCAGCGCCATGGCGGCATCGGGCTTGAAATTGCCGATTGTCGAACCGGGAAAGAATCCGGCACGGCGCGGGTTGCCCGGCAGATCGGGGATGGTCAGCGGCAAGGTGAAATCGGCCACCAGCGGGCGCAGGCTCAAGGCCGGATATTCCAACCCCAGCTGGCGCACCACGCCCGTCAGATACGCGCCGGAAATATCCAGCGGGGTATAGGCCTGCGCCTGCGCCGCACCCAGCAGGATGCGCACCTTGCGCAAACTGCCGGCGCCGAACTCCACGATCTCCACGCCGTTTCCCATCAGCGCCGCGATCTCGCTGGCATGGCGGGTCAGCAGCATGGTCTCGGTCCGGGTCTGGTAATATTCCGGCAGTTCGCAGATCCGGTCGAAAAGCCGCGAGCCCGCCGCGTCATAGAAATACTTGCAGGCGATTTCCTTTGGGGTTTTGCGCAGGCCGGTCAGCAGGCAATCGGTGAAGCTGCCCTCTTGCGGCGCGGCGGGGCGCATGCGGGCCAGTTGTGTGTCCATCAGATATCCTCCGCCAGGCGAATGCCACTGAACTGCCAACGGGCCTGCGGCGGGAAAAAATTGCGATAGGTTGCGCGGATATGGCCGGGCGGCGTGACGGATGAGCCGCCGCGCAGCACCATCTGGCCCACCATGAACTTGCCGT
This sequence comes from Micropepsales bacterium, assembly GCA_038256475.1. Classification (GTDB taxonomy): domain Bacteria; phylum Pseudomonadota; class Alphaproteobacteria; order Micropepsales; family Micropepsaceae; genus Rhizomicrobium. The sequence goes on from JBBSKJ010000006.1 coordinate 9,674, forward strand.
TATATTCAGCAGCGACGCCGCCAAACGGCTTGAAGCCGGGATAGGGGTCATAGGCCGAGCGCGTCCATTCCCACACCTGGCCGTGATCGATCAGGGATGATGCGGCTTCCCATTCAAATTCGGTCGGCAACCGCGCCCCGGCCCAGGCGGCATAGGCCGAAGCTTCAAAGAAGCTGACATGCTCGACCGGTGCGTTGGGGTCGAGGGATTGCACGCCCGACAAGGTGAAAACCGCGGCATTCTTTTGCGCGCTGCCGTCATCATCCTTCAACCAGTAGAGCGGCGCTTCCCAGCCTTCTTCCTGCACTTTGCTCCAGCCGTCCGACAGCCAGAATTCCGGGCGGCGATAGCCGCCATCTTCGATAAAGGCGCGGTATTCGCCATTACTGACGGGACGCGAGGCGATGCGGAAGGGGCGCAGCAGCACCTGGTGGCGCGGCGATTCATTGTCGAATGCGAAGCTTCCACCGTCATGCCCGATCGGCGTCACCCCGCCAGCAACGGTGATGCGCTCGCAGGGCGTGGATGCGAAGGGCGCGCGCCCCTGATCGCTGTAAGCCGGCAGCAGGGGGTTGGAGAAGAAGGCGTGCTTGATGTCGGTCAGGATCAGTTCTTGATGCTGCTGCTCGTGATTAAGGCCCAGCAGAATTGAATCGCGCAGGCTGTCATCGCCGCAAGCACCGAGCATCGCGGCATCGACATGGGCGCGATAGGCCAGAACCTCTTCCAGGGAGGGGCGGGTGAGAAGGCCGCGGCGCGGGCGCGGATGGCGCGGACCCAGCGCCTCGTAATAGGAATTGAACAGATAGGCGAAGCGCGGATCGAACAGGCCATAGCCGGGCCGGCGGGACAGGATAACGGTTTCGAAAAACCAGCTGGTATGGGCCAGGTGCCATTTCACCGGGCTGGCATCGGGCATGGACTGGATGGTGCAGTCCTCGGCGCTGAGCGGCGCGGCCAGGGCCCGGCTATAGGCGCGGACCTGGGCAAAATTCTCGGCCAGGTCGGACATCGGCTGGACAGCGGCTCGGATCACGGGGCCCCGGATTTGTGCTTCTGGAACTTATTCAACCGCTGGGGGATGACCAAGTTCCGCAGGATATTGGCAGGATACACAAAGAATCCCAGACCTCCGGGCGCTGGTTTGGAACTTTGGGGGCCGCGGAATCGTTGAAATCTCACATAGATGGGCGCGTCTGCCGCCCGATGGTCCCAAAGCATGCAAATTCATGCCCCGCTTGCCATGAACCACGCGCCCGATCTTCTCGCAGGTGGCGGCGCGGCGGGCGCAATCATGCGTGGGGTCGACTGGTCCGCAACGCCTCTGGGATGTCCCGAAAATTGGCCGCAGACCTTGCGCACCTGCCTGCGCACCCTTCTGGCATCGCATCAGCCCATGTGGCTGTGGTGGGGCAGCGAGCTGGTCCAGTTCTACAATGACGCGCTGATCCCCATTATTGGCGCTTCCCACCCGGCCGGGCTGGGCCTTCCGGCGGCGCGCGCCTGGGGCGCAAGCTGGGGCCAGGTCGCCGAGCGCGCCGAGGCCGCCATGCGGGGCCATGCCTGCTATTTCGAAGCCGAGCCGCTGGCCATGGGGCGCGGCGCGGTCGAAGAATGTTATTATACCTTCTCGCTGTCGCCGGTGCGCGAAGAGGGCGGCGCGGTGGTCGGCGTGATCGGCATCATCACCGATGAAACCGATCAGGTGCGCTCGTCGCAGATGCTGGCGCTGGAGATCGAGCATCGCCGCCGCATCGAGCGCCACCAGAACCTGCTGCTGGACGAACTCAATCACCGGGTGAAGAATTCCCTGGCCACGGTGCAGGCCATGGCGATGCAGACCCTGAAGGGCGTGGATGCGCCGGCGCGTGACACCTTCCTGGCGCGGCTGTTCGCGCTGTCGGCCCAGCATGACCTTTTGACCATGGACAATTGGGAAGGCGCCTCGCTGGAGGGCGTGGTGCGCCGCGCCCTGCGCCCCTGGCGTGAGGAAGGAAACCCGCGCTTCACGACGGATGGACCGGCGGTGCATCTGGACACCAAGCGGGCGCTGGCGCTGGGCATGGGCTTTCACGAACTGGCGACAAACGCCGCCCGGTATGGCGCCCTGTCCAACACCAGCGGTGTGGTGGCGGTGCGCTGGGAGATCGCCACCGACGCCAAGAGCCTGAAACTGACCTGGCGCGAGAGCGGCGGGCCGCCGGTTGTGCATCCCCGGCAACGGGGCTTTGGCCTGAGGCTGATCGAATATGGGCTGGGGCGCGAACTGGGCGGGATGGTGCGGCTGGATTTCGCGCCCGATGGCCTTGTCTGTGAATGGATCATGAAACTGGAATAGCGATGCAGGGCGGGATCACGACATGAAAAGAATTCTCATTGTCGAAGACGAAATCATCGTCGCCATGTTCATGGAGGATATCCTGGCCGAGTTCGGCTACGAGGTGGCCGGCGTGGTCAGTCACCTGAACGACGCCATGGCGCGCCCACACGACTATGATCTTGCCGTGCTGGACGTGCATCTCAACGGCCGCGACGTATTTGATTTCGCGGACAAGCTGACGGCGCAGGAGATTCCCTTCATCTTCGCCACCGGCTATGGGATGCGCGGCATTCCCGAACGCCATCGCGGCTGCCCGGTGCTGCAAAAGCCCTTCCAGCCCGCCGACCTGAAACGGGCTTTGGAGATGCTGATGACGGCCAGGCCCAAAAGCGGCGCGTCTCACACCAAGGGCCAGACCATCTCCACCTGAAGCCCGCCCAGGGATGAGCGTTTCAGACTGATAACGCCGCCGCGCGCCTCTACAAGGTCGCGGGCGATGGAAAGCCCAAGCCCGTGTCCCGGTCCGCTTTCGTCCAGCCGTTTTCCGCGCACCAGCGCCTGTTCGGCGTCCCAGTCACCCAGGCCAGGCCCGTCATCCTCCACCGTCAGGCGCACGGATTTGTCATCGCAATCACCGCAGATCCGCACCAGCCGGCGGGCGAAGCGGGTGGCATTCTCGCTGAGGGCGCCGAGAATTTCCGACAATTCCTCGGGACTGCCCGGCACGGTAAGATCGCCCGCCACGTCGATATCGAAGGCCAGTTTGCCACCGGCTTCGGTATGTTCGACCACGGCGATCACACGTTCGGCCACCAGCCGCGCCGGCACGCGCTGCGGGGTGATGCTCTGGCGCGCCGCGGCGGCCTTGGCGCGCGCCAGTTCTGCTTCGATGGCGGCGGTGGCGGCGGCGATGGCCCGGTCCAGGCCGTCGGCGATGGCGGCGTCACCACGCGCGCGCAGCTGCCGGCTTTCCGCCGCCAGCACCGACAGCGGGGTCTTCAGGCCATGCGCCAGATCGGCGGAGCGCCGCCGCGCCCGCGCCAGATCCTGTTCGCGGGTTTCGGCCAGCTGGTTGATGGCGCGGGTGAGGGGTTCGACTTCCGGCGGATGCTCGGCGACCGCCAGGCGCTCGGACGGATTGAGCCGCAGCGCGCGCAACGCGTCGCGCAGATGGGTCAGGGGCTTGAGGCCAAGCTGCACCTGCACCGCCGCCGCGCCCGCCAGCACCAGCCATAGCGCCGTAAGAAACAGGAACAGTTCATAGCCGAACTCGGCGCTGGCCCGGCGCACCGGCGCCTGGTCCTCGGCAAGCTGGATCAGCACGTCATGGCCGCCCGCGATCCGCAGCCGCCGTTCCAGCAGCAGCAGCTCGGGCTCGAAGGGTCCGGCCACGGAGCGGTTGTGCCAGCTATGCTCGTCGCCGGCATCGGCATGGGCGGTGGGCAATTCCTGGTCCCATAGCGAGCGCGACCGCATGCGGCCGTGGGCACTGGAAATCTGCCAGTAGAGTCCGCTGGAAGGGCGGGTGAAGCGCGGATCAGGCGGCTGGGCAGTGACCGACAAACGGCCCTTGGCATCGACCTGCAACCCGGCGATCAGTGGCACCGCCTGGCGATCCAGTTCCTGAATCTCGCGCCGTTCCAGATGGCGCTGAAACAGCACCGTCATCACCGACCAGGCCACCGCCAGCGAAACCAGAATCGCGATGGCGGCGCCCACCAGCAGACGCAGGCGCAGCGAGCGAATATTCAAGCGTCGCCTTCGATCTGATAGCCGAAGCCGCGCCGCGTCTGGATGACATCAGCGCCCAGTTTGCGGCGCAGCCGCGTCATCAGGGCTTCCACCGCATTGACATCGGCCTGTTCCGACAGGCCATAGAGATGATCGGCGATCTCCCCGGCCGAAACCGGGCGTCCGACATGATGGGCAAGATAATTCAGCAGCCGGTATTCCAGCGGCGACAGCCGGACCGGCGTGCCGTTCACGCTGGCCGACATGCGCGCTGTGTCCAGCACCAACGCACCCAGGTGCATCACGCTGGCGCCGCGTCCCGCGGCCCGGCGCACCAGCCCCTTTACCCGGGCCACCAGCTCACCCATCTCGAAGGGCTTTCCCATATAGTCGTCGGCGCCGGCCTCGATGCCTTCGACCTTTTCGATCCAGTCACCGCGCGCCGACAGGATCAGCACCGGAAACAGCCGGTCCGCGCCGCGCCAGCGCTTGAGCACCGACAGTCCGTCCAGCTTGGGCAGGCCCAGATCGAGAATGACCACGTCATATTCGCCGGTGTCGCCGCGATACCAGGCATCGTCGCCATCGCGCGCATGATCCACCACAAATCCCGCCGCCGTCAGGGCTTCGGCGACATGCTGCGCCACATCGGGAGAATCCTCCACCACCAGGGCGCGCATTACTCGTCTTCCACAGCCAGGATTTTGCCGCGCCGCGCATCCAGCCTGAGTTCGCGGCGCCGTCCATCGGCGGTGATCACGTCGATTTCATAGATCAGCTTGCCGCGCCGCAGTTCCAGGTCCACCGCGATCACCGTACCGGGCTGGCGCTTGGCGACGATGTGCAGAATGGCGGTCAGGGGCATCACCTCGCCCTTTTTCAGCGCCTCGCGGGCATCGTCCTGGTCAAACCTTTCCTTTGCCTGCGCGCTATGCAAGGACAGCGCCGCCGCCAAAAGGAGACCAGGAATCCATTTCGTCATATGCCCGCCATTCTGTCGCAGGTTTCCCGGTCGATCTAGGCCAGATTGCCTGACAGCAGACTGACAAGTCCCGTTGGGCTGGCGTGGGATGGAATCTGCCAAAAACCGCCATGCTTCGCGCCCTTGTTGCTTCATTTCTGATCACCGCCGCCACGCTCCCGGTTCTGGCCCAGCCGGCCCAGGACGGGATCACCGCCTATCCCGCCGCCTTCTTCCAGGAAAACCAGCCCGCCACGGCGCTCGACATGGTCAAGCTGGTGCCGGGCTTTCGCGTGCAGGCCGGTGATTCCGGCATTCGCGGCTTTTCGGGCACCGTCGGCAATGTCCTGATCGACGGCCAGCTTCCCACCAGCAAGGAAGAACGCATCGAAACGGTGCTGCAGCGCATCTCGGCCGCGGCGGTCGAGCGCATCGAGCTGATCCGCGGCGCCGCCGACATGTATGGCCATCCCATCCTGGCCAATGTCGTGCGTATCCAGGGCGTATCGCTGCGCGGCCGCGCCGAAGTGGAAGGCGCCATCAACCTCAACGGCTCCACCGCGCCGCTGCTCGGGCTGAACATCACCCGCCAGGGCGTCGATTCCGTGCTGGACGTTTCGCTGCGCTACGGCCGCAGCATCGGCAACAACCTGGGCTTTGGGTGGCGCAGCCGCTTCCTGCCCGACGGCACGCCGGTGCGGCTGTCCGAATATGAATATCCCTCCCTGAACAATTTCGCGGAATTCAGCACTTCCTATCGCCAGCCTTTCTGGCAAGGCGATCTCAGCCTGGGCCTGGTGCTCAAACAGGCGCGCGAATATTCCGACGTGCGCGAATACATCACCTTCCCGGCTATCTCGCAGCAGAGCGGGCTAGAGAGCGACCGCCAGCGCAACGGCGAAGCGCGGCTGGAATATGCCCGTCCCCTGGGCGGTTGGGGACAGGTGCAGCTGTTCGCCGTGCATCGCCAGGAAGAGCAGGACGAGATCAGCCAGACCACCACTATCGCCGGCACAGACCGGGCGCGCAGCCGGTTCAACCAGCGCGAGGATGTTGGCCGCCTGGCCTGGCAGATGCAGACCGGTGACCTGAAGCTGGATGCCGGCGTGGAAGGCACCATCAATGTCCTTTCCAGCCGCAGCACTCTGACGGTGAACAATGCCCCCGTCGTGCTGCCGGCCGCCAACCTGCGCGTGCAAGAACAGCGCGCCGAATTCTTCACCAGCGCCACCCAGCGCTTCAGCCCGGTGCTACTGTCGGAAGTGGGCCTGCGCTATGAGACTTCGACCCTGACCCAGAGCGGCGACAGCTCCCTGGTCAAGGACCTGTCATTCCTGAAGCCGCGCTGGCTGACCACCTGGGATGTCGCGCCCCGCCACCAGCTGCGCTTTCTGGTGGAGCGCCAGGTGGGCCAGCTCAATTTCCGCAACTTCGCGGCCACCACGTCGCTGAACAGCAATGTGATCAATGCCGGCAACAAGAATCTGGAACCGGCCCGCAGCTGGGTCGTCGCCCTGACCTGGGAGCAGCACTTCTGGGGCCGCGGTTCGCTGGTGGTGGAAGCGCGCCAGGAACATATCGACCATGTGGTGGACCATGTTCCGATCTTTGCCGGCCCGTCTGTGTTCGATGCGAGCGGCAATATCGGCAGCGGCCGCCGCGATGTGGTGGAATCGAGCGTCATCCTGCCGCTGGATGAAATCGGCCTGACCGGCGTGACCTTCACCGGCCGCGGCACCTACACCAACAGCCGGGTGCGCGATCCGGCGACGCGCCTGATCCGCCCCATCTCCGGCGACCAGGAAGTCGTCATGCATTTCGAGACGACCTATGACCGGCCCCAGGACAATCTGCGCTTCGGCCTGAGCCTGCACGATCATCTGGTCACGCCGGAAACCGAGTACCGCATCGACGAGATCAGCTCGGAATACCATCTTTTCAAGCTGGGGGCCTTCATCGAGTACAAGCCGACCCCCGCCTGGACCCTGCGCGTCTTCGGCGAAGACATGGTCCCGACCTTCTATCAGCGCAGCCGGCTGATCTATGGCGGCCTGCGGGGCGCCGCGCCGCTCAGCCTGATCGAGCGCCGCCGCCTGACCACCGGCGCCCAGATCGGTATCCGGATTCAGCACGACTTCCAGTGATATTGTAATATTATTACAACCACCATTAACCCGGCGGTCATCCTGTGTTGTTTGCGGACCGTTCTGTGGCCGGAAAGCCGCAGAAATCCTCTTGTTTTTCTTGGACCGGAACGTCCGGTCTGGTATTTTCTTGCCACTAGCAGAGGGGCCCCTGACAGGGGTTAGTGGATGAATAGATTGGTGCGTACAGCGGTTCTGGCCGTTGGCGTTGCTGCCGTGTCGGCGGTGGCGATGCCCGCGCTGACTGCTGAGCTTCCGCCCGCGCTGCAATCCTTCGGCGTCAGCCGCGCTGTCTCCGCTTTCGAACTTTCCGCCACCGGCGCTTCCGGCTTCTCGCTCCAGCCCGTCAACGCCGCCGCGCTGGGCAGCGGCGTTCCGCCGGCCGAAGCCATGCATCTGACCCAGTTCGCCGGCAGCACCATTGTGTCGCCCACTTTGGCGCTGGATGCGGGCCGCGGCCTGGACATCGGCGCGCGTTTCACCAGCTACGACCGCAAAGCCTCGCCCTTCCTTACGCCCGTCAAGGCGCCCTATCTGGCGCTGGCCAATGGCGGCCGCTATGCCGGCATCACCTATGTGCCGGCGCCCAACCTGCGCATGCGGCTGGGTACCTCGATCAACAGCGAACGGCTGGACCGTTTCCGCTTCGACCCCATCGCGCCCACCGGCCCCCTGGCGATGACCTATGACGCCAGCCAGACCCGCTCGATCCTGGGCGGCGTGTCGTGGGATGTCACCAGCGCCATCGGCATCGATCTGACCGCCATTTCGTCGGACCGTTCCGGCGTGCCCTTGGGCTTCGCCAATGCGTCGCAGCTCGCATCGCGCGCCCAGACCAATGCCTTTTCCGTCTCGGCCTATGCCGATATGGGCGCGGGCTGGGTGACCACCGCCTCCTTCAGCGAAGGCATGACCCAGCTCAACCAGCGGGGCAGCCAGCCCGTGCTGCGCGAGCAAAGCTATTCGCTGGCCATCGCCAAACATGGCCTGTTCGACAGCACCGACACGCTGGGCTTTGCCTTCACCCGGCCCGCGCCCAGCATGGCGGGCAGCTTTTCCAGCCTGATCGGATCGGGGGAACTGCCGCCGCTGATCATCTCACAGGCCCCGGCCCTGAATATGGGCCGCGGCCAGGCGGCGGAAACCGACTTCTCGGTGGGTTATGTCACCAACTTCCTGGACGGGGCCGTGGCGCTGCAGACCAACGCCGCCTACCAGACCAACGCCCACGGCCAGCGCGGCGCCACCGCGGTTTCGCTGCTGAGCCGCGCCCAGATCAAGTTCTGA
>JBBSKJ010000007.1:0-18074 GCA_038256475.1 Micropepsales bacterium
ATCCGCGCCGTCGGTGGGCTATTGCAACACCATGGGCACCGCCACCACCATGAACTCCCTGGCCGAAGCCCTGGGCATGCAGCTTCCGGGTTCGGCCTCGATCCCCGCGCCGTACCGCGAACGCGCCCAGATGGCCTACATTACCGGCAAGCGCATCGTGGAGATGGTGGCCGAAGATCTGCGCCCGTCGCAGATCATGACCAAGGAGGCGTTCCACAACGCCATCGTGGTGAACTCGGCCATCGGCGGCTCTACCAACGCGCCGATCCATCTCACCGCCATTTCGCGTCACATGGGCGTGGATGTGCCGCTGCAGGATTGGCAGACGGTCGGCCACAAGGTGCCGTTGCTGGTGAACCTGCAGCCGGCCGGCGAGTATCTGGGCGAGGATTACCATCATGCCGGCGGCGTGCCCGCGGTGGTGAATATCCTGATGGAACAGGGCCTGATCAAGGAAGGCGCCCTGACCGTCAACGGCAAGACCATGGGCGAGAATTGCAAAGGCAAGAAGGTCAAGCTGCCCGAAGTGATCTGGCCCTTTGACAAGCCGATGAAGACGGATGCGGGCTTCATCGTGCTGTCGGGCAACCTGTTCGACAACGCCATCATGAAGACCAGCGTGATCAGCAAGGAATTCCGCGACCGCTACCTTTCCAACCCCAAGGACCCCGAAGCATTCGAAGGCAAGGCCTTCGTGTTTGACGGGCCGGAGGATTATCACAAGCGTCTGGACGATCCGGCGTCGGACATCGACGAGAATACCATGCTGTTCATGCGCGGCGTGGGCCCGATCGGCTATCCCGGCGCCGCCGAAGTGGTGAACATGCATCCGCCCGCCGCGCTGCTGAAGCGCGGCATCAATGCGCTGCCCTGCATCGGCGATGGCCGCCAGTCGGGCACCTCGGGCTCGCCTTCGATCCTCAACGCTTCGCCGGAAGCGGCCGCCGGTGGCGGCTTGGCGCTGCTGAAGACCGGCGACCGGGTGCGCATCGACCTGCGCAAGGGCACCGCCAATGTGCTGATCAGCGACGAGGAACTGGCCAAGCGCCGCAAAGACCTGGAGGCCAAGGGCGGCTTCGCCTATCCGGCGTCCCAGACCCCCTGGCAGGAAATGCAGCGCGGCGTGGTCGGCCAGATGGGTACCGGCATGGTGCTGGAAAATGCGGTCAAGTATCAGGATATCGACCGGACCAAGGGCGTGCCGCGGGATAATCACTAGCTCCGCCTCCATGAGCGGCCTTGAGCCGCCCATCCAGTGCGCGTAGCGCCAAAAAGATGGATGGCCGGGTCAAGCCCGGCCATGGAGAGAATAAAAAGGGCGCCGGAATTTCCGGCGCCCTTTTCGTTTCTCTCTTGTCATGGCCGTCCCTACGCTGTCGCTAGGACTGTCCGGGCCATCCAGTTTGGTTCGCAAAAGGAACTGGATGGCACGCATTCGCGGGCCATGACGATTAAGGTAGGCTAAATCTTGGTGCGCTTCACGGTTTGCTTCTGGCTGCCGAGCTTGTCGATGCCCAGCTCCATCACATCGCCTTCCTTCAGGAACACCGGCGGCTTCATGCCCAGGCCGACGCCCGGCGGGGTGCCGGTCGAGATGACATCGCCCGGCTGCAGGCTCATGAACTGGCTGACATAGGAGATGATGGTCGGCACGTTGAAGATCAGCGAGGCGGTGGAGCCGGTCTGCATGCGCTTGCCGTTCAGGTCCAGCCACAGGCCCAGATTGTTGAGATCGCCCACTTCATCGAGTGTGACCAGGTACGGACCGAAGGGGCCGAACGTGTCGCAGCCCTTGCCCTTGTCCCATGTGCCCAGGCGCTCCAGCTGGTATTCGCGTTCCGAAAGGTCATTCACCACGCAGGCGCCGGCAACATAATCCAGCGCCTTTTCCTTGGCGACGTAACGGGCTTCCTTGCCGATCACGATGCCCAGCTCGACTTCCCAGTCGCCCTTCTTGGCATTGGGCGGCAGATAGACATCGTCATTGGGGCCGATGATGGCCGAGGTCGCCTTCATGAAGATGATGGGCTCGGCCGGTTCGGGCATGCCCGATTCCTTGGCATGGTCGGAATAGTTAAGGCCGATGCAGATGAACTTGCCGACCTTCGCGACCGGCTCGGCGATGCGCACGTCTTTGCCTACCACCGGCAGGCTGTCGATCTTGGCGGCGCGGATGGCCGACAGGTCGCTCAGCACCTTGCCGTCGATGTCCTTCACGACGCCCGACAGATCGCGGATCTGGCCGCTATCATCCAGGATGCCGGGCTTCTCCTGGCCCTTGGGACCAAAGCGCAAAAGCTTCATTGTTCTTGTCCTTGAAAAATCAGGCGTGCGTTGACGCCCGATGTCAGTTGGGCGGGAAGGTCTGGGTCAAATACCGGATGATGGATTCGAACTCCGCGTCGGTGCCCTGGGCGCCGTTGTTGGCCATCTGATTGACCATGGCGCGCCAGCCGGGTTCGTCCATGCGCTGGTTGGCGACCAGGTCGGGCGCATGGCACTGCGAGCAAACCTTGATGGTTTCGGCGCGGCCTTCGCCGGCCGGCAGGGTCGCGAACTCGTCCTGCGCCAAAGCGGGGGCCGAGAGGGAAGCAAGCAGAAGAGCGATCAAAACAGGGCGCAAGGCAAACTCCTTATTTCTTGAACAGCATGAAGGCGGCACTTGCCGCTTTCAGATCGGTGGCCCCACCGGAGGCGGTGCTTGCCACAAATACGGGGTTATCGGAACCCCCATTGGGGAACCAGGGAACCGCCGGACCGGCCAAACCGCCTTATTATTGGTTTACCGCACAATTTGGGCAGGGCGAAGGCGGCCACCCAGTAGCCTTCTGAGGTCAGCAGCCGGGCCGCCGGCTTAGGTCTGCCGATGACCCGCTAGCGGCTGGCGCTGCGGGGAGCATAATCGGCCAGCTCTTCGATCGGCCTTTTTCCCGCCCAGGCGATGCCGCGCAGCATCACGGCGCGCATGCGTGGATTGTCCAGATTGTCCACCATGTGACCCTGCATCCAGACAAAGGCCCGGGCCGGCTGCCCGCCCGGCAGGGTATGTTCATAGGTCCACATTTGCGGGACGGTCTGGCCGACGCCGCCGCCGCGCCGCGCCGCCGGCGTGTCGGGCATCGTCACCGTCAGCAACGGCTTCACGCCTGGCGCGAAGTCCAGCTTGTAGAAGGCCTCGTCGTAAATCTCCATCGGCATGCCGGCGATGATCGGATTGTCCTTGTCCGCCGCCTGGTAATTCAGCGTCGCGGTCCAGGTGTAATTGACCTCGCCATGCTTTTTCCCCGCACCCACCAACGTCGCCATGTCGGTCGGCTCGGGCCCGCACAGCGAGTCATGGAAGGTGACCAGGCCGCCGCCGCGCTTCACATAAGCCTGCAGCAAAGCGCGCTGCGCCGGCGTCATGTAACCGGCATCGCCGCGATAGATCACCATCACATCGGTATTGGCCAGCTGCGCCTCGCTGGGAAAAGACAAGGCGCCGTCCACCACCGCGCCATGCTCGGTGAGAAGCTTGCTCCAGCTGTCGAGCCAGCGCGGATAGTCATGGGCGCCCGCACCATGGCTCTTGAGGCCCGACAGCATGAAGACGCGCAAGCCGCCCTTCTTCTGGCCCGGCGGCGTGGGCGCGGTGTAGCCGCTATAGCGGCTGTAATCGGCCGCCGTCTGGGCGCTGGCGAAGGGCGCGACAAGGCCGAGCGCAGCCAGGGCCAGCAGGATTTTTGCAAACGTCATGAGATGTCCGATCAGGATGTCTTCTTGGCCAGCGTCGAATAGCGTTCCGGCTCAGTATAGGACATGCGCATATGGGTCAGCAGCGCCTCTTGCGGATCGTCGTCACTGCGTCCCACCACCGCATCCAGGATGATGCGATGATGCGACAGCCGCCAGCGCCGGATCTCCTTGGTGACATGCTCCAGCGTCTTGTGCGCGAACAGCGGCACCATCAGCGCGTTGAGCGCCCGCTCCAGATAGGGATTGCCCGTCGCCTTCCAGATTTCGCGGTGAAACTCCAGGTCCAGGGCCGCGGCTTCCAGCAGCGTGCCGTTCCAGGCATCCATCTTGGCGACCAGGGCTTCGAGCTTGCGCACGATCTCGGGCGTCATGCGCCCCCGGGCCAGGCGCAGCGCCTCGGTCTCCAGCACGATGCGCAAGGAGGAAATCTGGCGCACTTCCTCCGGTCCGATATTGGTGACGAACATGCCGCGCCGCTCGCGGTTCTGCACCAGCCCCTGCTCCTGAAGCTGCGACAGGGCTTCACGCACCGGGATGCGGCTGATGTTGAGTTCGCGTGCGATCTGGCTTTCGTTCAGCCGGTCGCCCGGCCTGTACCTGCCCGCCAGTATGTCGGCCGACAGCATCCTGACGACATGCGCCCTTAACGTGGGCGGCGCGTTTGGCCGGATGATGGGTGATGTGACCGGTTCGACATGTCCCACGCCTGATACCCCTTTGGCAGTGCGAGACCTATCGCCCTGCTGTTACGCAACGCCGCGTGTCCACCCGCCGCCGGCATGCCGGCATCGGGGGATCGTCAGGGGCAAGATGTGGTCTGTTACCGCGAAGCATTGACGGCTGTCGCAAGCGCCGCCGCTGCGTGATTTCCGGTTTCCGGCCTTCTGCCCTATCCTGTTTGTCTCCTGAGACTCTTTGCGGTCCCCGTCCCAAACTGTATTTTATGTGCAGCGATATTGGCGGCTGCCCGTGGGGGCGTCTATAGGCTTGTGCCCGTCAGAAGGCCCAGGAACAGATAATATTAAAGGGGGGACCATGCAGTTTTTGCCGCGAAAGATTTCTCGCCGGGCCCTGATTGGAAGCGCGGCGGCCTCAGCCGCCTTGGGGCCCGCAATGGCACAGACCCGTGGCCGCCCCCGCGCCCTGGCGCTGATCGGCGACCGCTATCACAATCCCGACTACATCCGCGTCAGCCTGGACAAGGTGTTCCAGGAACTGGACATCGCCATCGACTACACGATGGAATATGCCGCGCTGTCGGCGGCGATGCTGAAGCCCTATCAGCTTTTCCTGATCCTGCGCGACGGCATGATCTGGCCCGGCGGCTATCTGGGCCCCGACGCCTATAACTACGAAGCCAATCTGGAAGACCCCTTCCCCGCCCCCGTGCCCAAGACATGGATCACCGAGGCGCAAGGCCTGGCGGTGAAGAATTTCGTGACCAATGGCGGCGGCTTTTATGCCCTGCACAATGCCAGCCATATCTCGCTGTCGTCCAAGGACTATCGCGAGGTGATGGGCGGGGTCTATTTCGGCCATCCGCCGCTGCGTCCGTTCCAGGTGCGCGCCACCGCCAATGCCCATCCCATCACCGCCGGACTGAAGCCCTTTATGGTCAATGACGAGCAGCATTATGTCGATTACGACAAGGACCCGCGTCATGTGATCCTGGAATCGGAAAATCTCGACGGGCTGACCTATCGGGGACGCGGCACCGGATCGCCTGCCGGATGGGCTTATGATTTCGGCAAGGGCCGGGTGGTATTCACCGCCGTGGGCCATACCAACCACGCCTTGTGGAACACCCAGCATCTGGAACTCCAGAAGCGGGCGGCGCGCTGGCTGCTGAAGGATCTGTGAGCGCACGCCTGATGGAATTGCAACAAGTGTTTGAGCAAGGTCTGGCGGCGCATCGCGCCGGCCAGCTGGCGCGCGCCGAAACGCTATACCGCCAGGCGCTGCGCGCTGATGCCGGCTATTTCCCGGCGCTGCACATGCTGGGCTTCCTGAAAGGGCAGCAAGGCCAGTTTGACGAAGCAATCACGCTCTTGGGCAAGGCGGTGAAGCGGGGGGCCGGCGACATCACCGTTCTGGCGCATTATGGCCATGCCCAGCTGGCGGCGCAGCAGTTCGAACCCGCGCTGGCCACCTATGACCGCATCTTGGTGGCGCAGCCCAGCCATTTCGAGGCGCTGTACAATCGCGGCGTCATCCTCTCCCAGCTGCAACGCTTTGAAGAGGCTCTGGCCGCGCTGGACCAGGCTTTGGCGCTGCAACCGGGCGTCGTCACCGCGCTTTACAACCGGGCCGTGGTGCTGGTGGCGCTGGAACGCCATGCCGAGGCGCTGGACTATTACGACCGGGTGCTGGCGGCGGACCCCAATTACACCCCCGCCCAGGCCAACCGCGCCATGGTGGCGCTGAACCTGTGCGCCTGGCCGCGGGTGGCGCAGATCTCGCCGCAAAGCGTCGCATTTACCGGCCCGCCGCTGACGCTGATGGGCTATAGCGACGACAAGCAGCTTCAGATGCGCTGCGCCATCGACACCGTGCGCGCGCTGGTGCCGAGCGCACACGCCCCGCTGTGGGGCGGCGAGACATACCGCCATGACCGCATTCGCCTCGCTTATGTCTCGGCCGATTTCAACGAACATGCCGTGGCCTCACAGCTGGCGCCGCTGGTCGAGCGCCATGACCGCACCCGTTTCCAGGTCATCGGCATCGCCACCGGACGGCGGGACGAAAGCGCCACGCGGGCGCGGCTGATGAAGGGCTTCGACCGGTTCCATGATTTCGCCGCCCTCAACAGCGACGAGATCGCGCGGCGGATGCGGGAGATGGAGATCGACATTGCCGTTGATCTGGGCGGCCATACCGGCCTGTCGCGGTTGCAGATTTTCGCGCACCGGCCCGCTCCGGTGCAGGTGAGCTGGCTGGGCTATCCCGGCACCACCGGCGCCGATTTCATCGACTATCTGATCGGCGATGCCACAGTGACCCCGCCCGAACACCAGGATTTTTTCACCGAAAAGCTGGTGCAACTGCCTGACACCTATTTCCCCACCGACGATGCGCTCCCCATGGGGTCGCCGCCCAGCCGCAGCGATGCCGGCTTGCCGCAGTTGCCTGGCGACAGCGTAGGCAACGGCTTTGTCTTCTGTTGCTTCAATGCCAACTGGAAGATCACCAAGCCGGTGTTCGATGTCTGGATGCGCCTGTTGAACGCGGTGCCGGGCAGCGTGCTGTGGCTGAAGCAGCCCAACGAAGCGGCGCGGCACAATCTGGTACGCGAAGCGGCAAGCCATGGCGTGGATGCGGCACGGCTGGTCTTCGCCGGAGACGTGCCGCTGGCCGATCATATCGCCCGTCATGAACTGGCCGATCTGTTTCTGGACACCCTGCCCTACAACGCCCATGCCACCGCCGCCCACGCCTTGTGGGCAGGATTGCCGGTGCTGACTCTGCAGGGTGACGCATTCGCGGCGCGTGTTTCCGCCAGCCTGCTCAAGGCGGCGGGGCTGCCGGAACTGGTGACGGAGTCTTTGGCCGACTACGAAGCGCTTGCCTTTCGCCTGGCGCGGGAGCCAGACCTGCTGAAGAGCTTCAAGGATCGGCTGAAAAGCAGCCGCGCCACGGCGCCACTGTTCGACGGCGACCGCTTCCGCCGGAATATCGAAACGGCTTTCCTCGCCATGCAGACATGACAAAGGGCCCGCATTTCATGCGGACCCTTTGCGCGTTTAACAAATATTAGCGGTCGCGATAGGGACGGCCGCAGCGGCGCTCATAGGAGCCGCGGTCGTTGCGCCACACCGGATCACCCAGGTTCAGGTCGCAGGGGTCCGTGGCCGCACCGACCACACCGCCCGCGACGGCGCCAGCCGCGGCGCCCAAGGCGGGATTGCCTACCGTCGCGCCCAGTACCGCGCCGGCGCCAGCGCCGATCATGGCACCGCTCGCGGCGCGATCACCCTGGTTGGTGCCGCAACCGGCGACCAGCAAGGCCGCCGCAAATCCGATAATCAATGTCGTGCGCATATCTGCTCTCCCGTAATGTTGTGCAGGAAAAACGCCCGATGGTGCGCAATGGTTCCTTCGATGGGCTGCGCCGGCCTTTAATGCCCCGAACCTGCCTTATTCGGAGCCCAGCTAAGAACCATTCGAAACAGACCGGCTTGTTAAGTAAGGACCGGAGCGCCAATCTCGGCAGGATCTTCGAATCATCGGCACGCCATGACGGTTGATTACGCCCCCGGCCATGCCGCGCACCGCTTGGCCCAACGCAGCCTGCTGGCGGTTTTGGCCTATATCGCCTTCCTGCTGCTGATCTTTGTCGGGCTGGATGCCTTTTCTCCCCCGGCAGCGGTATCGCGGTTCGGCGGCCCCTCGCGCGGTGACGCGATGCGCCAGGTCAGCTTCCTGGCGGTGACCGGTCTGGTCGTTTTCGCCGCCTACAAGCAGCTCGGCCTTTCCCTGCTGCGTGCCATTCCGGTCAGCATGGCGCTGCTGCTGGGCTGGTGCCTGGCCAGCGCGCTATGGGCGGCCGATCCGGGCGTGGTGATGCGCCGCGCCGTGCTGCAGACCCTGATCGTCTGTTCGGCGCTGCTGAGCGTGGAGACGGTGGGGGCCAAGCGCGCTTTTGAGATATGGCGCGTCCTTCTGGGCATCGTGCTGGTCGTCAATCTCCTGTCCATTCCGCTGATCGATGCCGCCCGGCACGGCGCCGACGAGATCGACACCGCGCTGATCGGCAACTGGCGCGGATTGTACGGCCACAAGAACATCGCCGGCGCGGTTTCAGCCGTTACCGTGATCCTGTTCCTGTTCACGAAAACCGGCGCGAAGAACTGGTTCGGAATAGTGATGGCGATGGCGGCGGGGTTCTTCCTGGTGATGACCCATTCCAAGTCCAGCATGGGCTTTCTCGTCCCCGCTCTGCTGGCGGGCTTGCTGTATCACCTGAGCTGGCGCGACGGGCTGAGCCGCGCGATCCTGATCGCGGGCACCGTGCTGTTTCTGTGCGGCCTGGGCGTGTGGGCGGTGCTGGATGCCGAGGCCATCACGCGCCAGTTCCAGAACCCGGAGGAGTTCACGGGGCGCGCCGCCATCTGGGCGGCGGAAATCGCCTATATCCGCGATCATCCTTTCCTGGGCTCGGGCTTTGGCACTTTCGCCGATACCGGCGGGCAGTCGCCCCTGGCCGGCTATATCAACAGCACATGGCTGCAGGCGGTGAGCCACGGCCATAATGGCTATCTGCAATTGATGGTGACCATCGGCGGCATCGGCTTTGTTCTGGTGATGGTCGCGCTTGTAATCCGGCCCTTTCAGCGCTTCTGGGCAATGGACGGCGACAACAGCGCCTTCAAGCCGATGCTGTTCGCGCTGTTCGTATTCATGGTGCTGCACAACATCATGGAAAGCGATTTCCTGGAGGGCGGCGGCGCCTGGGTG
Organism: Micropepsales bacterium; assembly: GCA_038256475.1. Taxonomy (GTDB): domain Bacteria; phylum Pseudomonadota; class Alphaproteobacteria; order Micropepsales; family Micropepsaceae; genus Rhizomicrobium. Next base: position 9,190 of record JBBSKJ010000007.1, read on the forward strand.
TCGTTGCTGCTGGTGATCGCAGCGCTCAACAGCATGGCACGGTCCGCGCCGTAAAACCGCGGCTAGCCGCCAGGGGGCGGCGGCACATCCCGATACAAGGCGCCGGCGGGGCGCGGCAGTCCCCAAGCCGAAGCCCTGACCGGCTGCGGTGCGGAGACCTCCTGGCTCTGGGAGCGGAAGGTCCAAACATGGGCGGGCGGCAGATTGCGCCACACGACGGTTTTTTCCGGCGCATTGCCGAAGGCAGAACTGATAGGGGGCCGCCAGCCATAGGAAAGCTGGATGAACCTGCCACCGGGACCCTGCAGCGCCAGCGCGCGGGTGATCAAGGCGCGGCGCTGGGACAACGGGAAATTCAGCAGCGGCACGCCCGAAACCACCGCCGCAATCGCACTGCCGGGCGGAAGGTGGCGTTCAAAGGCGAAGGCATCGCCCTGCACCACGATGACGGCGGGGAAACGCTGCGCCAGCAGGCCGGCAAAGTAGGCGCAATATTCGACGGCAATCAGCCGCTCGGGCGCGACGCCCCGGTCCAGCAGCGCCTGGGTCACCACCCCGGTGCCGGCGCCCAATTCCACCACCAGGCCGCTTTGCAGCGGATCGACCTTGGCGGCGATTGCGGCAGCCAAGGCCGGGCTGGAGGGTGTGGGAGCGGACACCGCGCCGGGATCGCGCAGCAGACCCTTCAGAAAATCGCCATATCCGGACATGGACATGGAACCGCCGAAAGCGGCTGAAGTTCCATGCCTAAAGACGGCGAAGCATCCAAGACCGCCTGGGTAGACCCACCTTCTGTCAAGCATCTGATTTAAAGAAGTATTTTACCCGGCACACCTGCTGGCAAAAACTCACCGCCCACTGACGCGTGTTGCGCCTTGGGATAACCTTTCGGCCAGCAATCGGGGGAAACAATGAAAAGAAAAATCGCCATCGCGCTGGGCGCCGCCCTGGCCTGCGGCTTCGCCGCGCCCGCCTTCACGCAAGACAGTGAGGTCGACCAGGCCGAGCTGAAACGCATCATGGCCGAGCATCCCGCCTGGGCGGTGTGGCTGGCCGATCCGGCGCTGGCCAAGCTGGCGCTGGCGGGTCCGAAGATGCCGAACTCCAGCTGGCGGGTGGCCGACATCCGCCGCCCCCAGCCGCCACGGGTGGAAACCGGCAAGGCCTGCGCCGCGCCGCCGCCCGGGGATGCGGACGTTCTGTTCGACGGCCGCGACCTTTCCAAATTGACCGGCGACAAGATGGATCAGTGGAGCGTGGAGAATGGCGAGCTGGTCGCGGGCGGCAAGGCCTACAACTTCATCCGCTCCAAGGCGTCATACGGCGACGTGCAAATCCACCTGGAATGGAAGACGCCGGCGCAGCCCGCCCCGCCCGCCAATCCGCAGCGGCGCGGCAACAGCGGGGTGTTCCCGATGGGACTGTATGAATTGCAGATTCTGGATTCGCATGGCGCCGACACCTATCCCGACGGCATGGCGGGCAGCATCTACAGCCAGGCGCCGCCGCTGGCCAATGCGACCCGGCCGCCGGGTGTCTGGCAATGCTATGACATCGTTTTCCGCGCCCCGCGTTTTGAAGGCGAGAAAGTGGTGAGCCCGGCGCGGATCACCGCCCTGCTCAATGGCGTGCTGGTGCAGGACAATACCGTGCTGATCGGCGCCACAGTGCATGGCCGGGTCGGGCAGTATGCGCCACATGCGGCCGAACTGCCGCTGGCGATCCAGGATCACGGCAATGCCGAAGCCCAGGTCGCGTTCCGCAACATCTGGGTGCGAAGACTGCCGCCCCGTTAGACCGGTTTCAGATTCAGCCTGGTGAGCGCGGCATTCAGATGCGCCAGCGCTTCGGGCGTAGGGCCGGGATATTCGCCGGCGCTGGGCGCGTTGCCCATATAGCCGATATCCTTCATGCCTTCAGGCAGCGAATAAAAGCCGCCGATCATCAGCGAGCGCAGGCGCACGAAGAATTCGGCGGGGCGCGCGTAATCGGGCTGCACCTTGTCCTTGAAGGCCACAGTATCGAACACCTCGCGCCGCTGGGCGTCACTGGCCTGCGCGAAATTCCTGCTGAAGCGATGCTGGCTTTCGGCGTCCAGCCAGGCCAGCCCCGACACGATCAACGGACGGTCGGCCTGCATCACCGGATAGGGCGCGCTGACCCATTCGTCGATGAAGGCATCGATATGCAGCGTGCCGGCGGAGGGCGAATGGTCGTCGGCGGGCAGCATCAAATCGGCGGCGATGCGCAATGTCTCGCGCTGGGATTTGTTCAGGGTCAGCGGCCAGGGCGTGACCGGCTCCACCAGGTTGGGGTCCTGGCCATAACCGGGGGCTTTCAAAGGCTCCAGCACGAGGTCTTTCCAGCGTCCGATTTGCGGGCCTTTTGACGGCGGTTCAGAATCGCAGGCCGTCAGGGTGCTGGAGGCTGCGGCGGTGATCCAGGCCAGGGTGACGCGGCGGGAAATCTCCATCACACATCCCCTTTCTTCATGCGCTCGACCAGCCTGGTGGTGCTGCGCCAGGCCAGCGCCATGATGGTCAAAGTGGGATTCTTGTGGGCATTCGAGGTGAACACGCTGCCATCGACGATCACCAGATTGTCCACATCCCAGGCCTTGCCGAAGCCATCAACCACCGAATTGCTGGGCTTGTCGCCCATGCGGGTGGTGCCCAGTTCATGGATGATGACGCCGCCGTCTTCGATGGCCTCTTCGGGCGGGCGCTCGGGCGTCAGCACCGTGCCGCCCAGCCGGTCGATCATCTCCTTGGCGGTCTTGATGCCATGGGCAATCTGGCGGATTTCGTGCTGGGTCCATGTCCAATGGAAGCGCAGCACCGGCATGCCGTACTTGTCCTTCACATCCGGATCGATCTCGCAGAACGACCCGTCATTGGGGATCATCTCGCCGCGCACGGTGTAGGAAAGCTGCGCCCCGTAATAGCGCCGGGCATCTTCCTTCAGAGACGCGCCATAGCCGTCTTCCATGTTGCCCAGCGACAGGCTGGCGCCCGGCGCGCTGAAACGGCCGCCGATCTCGTAATGGTAGCCGCGCGGGAAATCGAGCTTGCCCGCCGCCTGCTCCTTATAGAGCCACCAGGGAATGTAGAGATGGGCGACATCCAGCCCGTCTTCATTGTAACGGGGACGGCCTTCCAACGCCGGAATGTGGCCGCGCACATTGGTGCCGGTGGTGTCGAGCAGGTTGCGGCCCACCTGTCCGCTGGAATTGGCCAAGCCGCCTTGTTTGGAATTCAGAAGTATCTTGGCGGTGTCGCAGGCGCTGGCCGCCATCACCACGACGCGGGCGCGGGCCACCTGCGCCTTGCCGCTCCGGTCGAAATATTCCACGCCGGTCGCCTTGCCGTCAGGGCCGGTCAGCACCCGGGTGACGGTGGCGTCGGTCTGTATCCGCAGGTTGCCGGTGACCATCGCCATGGGCAGAAGCGAGGTGGTGGTCTGGAATGCCGCGCCGATGGCGCAGCCGCGGCCGCACGGCGAGGCATTGTAGCAGGCCTGGCGCGGCACATTGGGATCGTCGATATCGCGCGACAGCACCGCATAGTGCGAGGGGATGCAGGGGATGCCCAGATCGCGCGCCGCCGCCGCAATCATCAGTTCGGTGACACGCGGTTTGGGCGCGGGCATCAGGACGCCGGGCGAGGAATTGGGGTGGTTCTCAAGCCCGTTATTGGCGCCGATCACCCCGACCAGTTTTTCGGTGCGGTCATACCAGGGCGCGATCTCGTCGTAAGACATCGGCCAGTCCATGCCGAGGCCGTCGCGGCTGTAAGGCTTGAAGTCGTAAGGGCCAAAGCGCGGCGAATGGCGGCCCCAGTGATTGGTGCGCCCGCCCAGCATGCGGGAACGCCACCAGCGGAACTTGGAGCCTTCCGCCACGGTGTAGGGCTCGCCGGGCACGGTCCATCCGCCATTGGCGGTGGCGTCGTAGAAACCGAAATGCTTGTCGGGGGTGGAACCGGCGCGCAGCGGCGCTTCATGGTTCCATTTCAGCATGCTGTTTTCGACATTCGGGTCGTAGTCGCGGCCCGCTTCCAGCACCAGGGTCTTGATCCCGGCGCGGGTCAGGACATAGGCAGCCATGCCGCCGCCCGCGCCCGAGCCCACCACAATCACATCCGGTTCGAACGGCGGGGCGGCGCTGGGGGATGTTTGCTGGAGCATCTTCGGCTTCTTCTGGCTGGGTTTGAGGCTATTGCATCCCCGCCGATTGTCCAACAAAGGCAATTTTTTGCCTGTCCGCCGACCGTTCAAATCCGAAGGAAGAAATTAAGCCTGGGGCAACGGGCCCGCCTGCAAGGTCCCCCGCAGCAACAAGGAAAATGGCGCGCATGACCACGGCCAGCAGCATATCGAAATTCCAGGAAAATGGCCTTGTCAGCCGGCGCCAGACCGAGCGCCGCAAGGTCCTGTGGGGCAGCCGGATCGCCAATCTGGACGGCAGCCGCTACACCAAATGCGAAACCCGAGACATTTCAGCGGCCGGCGCCCGAATCCTGCTGGAGGACCAGCAATATGTCAGCGACCAGCTCTATTTCCTGGATATGCGCAACCGGCTTGCCTATGAGGCCCGGCTAATCTGGCAAAAAGCCCCGGAATTGGGGCTGCAATTCGTGCGCAGCTACCGTTTCGACGAGGTTCCCTCGCCCCAGCTTCGTAAACATCTGGCCGCCGAGGGTTGAGGGAAACCCTTGCCGGGCTTGCTTTTTACGCCGGTGTAAATCGCGCGATCGTCTGCTAAACTGGCGGGATGACTGACAGCACATCCCCCGCCCAGCAGCGCCCCAGCGTCGTGGAGCGCGCCTTCCAGATCGCCAAGAGTGGCAAGGTCGCCAACGTGTCCGCCCTCCAGGCCCAGCTTGCCGATGAAGGCTATCCCAACGGCGTGCAGGCGCTGGCGGGCCGCGCCCTTTCCAGCCAGCTGATGCGAATGATCACCGAATCGCGCACCGCCAAGTAACGCCGCTGCAATGCTGCGGCGCACGCGCCGCTGCGGCCGCGCGGTGTACATTTGCCGGCACATATCCCTATAACTATGGGACATTAACCCGGAGATCTCATGCGCCTTGTTGCTTTGACCGCTGCTGCGTGCAGCCTTTTTGCTTCCGTTGCCCTGGCGCAGGAAACCCCTGCCGCGGCAGCCGCGACGCCCGCCGCCGCCGAAAGCAATCTGCCCGGCACCACCGTCTACAGCGAATCCCAGATCCGGCATCACGTGGAAACCCGCGGCTACACCCGCGTGCGCCGCGTTGAAAAGGACGAGAATGGCTTGTGGAAGGGCACCGCCAACAAGGGCGGCACCCTGGGCACCTTCAACGTCGAAAAGATGGGCAAGGTGAATTTCACCCCCGCCTCTTAAGTCATACGCCCGTCATAAGAAACGGCTTGCCGGCGAAATGCTGGCAAGCCGTTTTCTTTTGAATCAATGAATCAGATGCGTTCCAGGCGCGCAGCGGAGTCGCCGAACTGGTCCTGCTTGATGCCGAACCGGTCCATCAGCGAAAGATACAGGCTGCACATTTTGCGCTTGTCTTCCGTCTCATTCAGGTAATTCAGCGTGCGCCCGGTTTCCAGCGTGCCGCCAAGGCCGCCCGCCAGCACCAGCGGCAGGCGCGAATTGTCGTGCGTGCGGCCGACCCACATGTTGGACAGGAACATGATGCAGCTATTGTCCAGCACCGTGCCCTCGCCCTCCTTCATGCCGTCCAGCTTGGAGATCAGATAAGCGTACTGGCTGACATGGAAGTTGGTGATGCGCTCGTATTCATCGTTGTTGTTGTAGTGGGAAGCCGAGTGATGGCCATCCTTGACGTTGATGAACGGGTAGTACATCGCCGACAGGTCGCGTGAGATCAGCAGCGAGGCGACACGGGTCTTGTTGGTCTGAAAGGCGATGGCGATGATATCGCACATCAGCTTGGAATGTTCGCGCAGGTCTTCCGGCAGGCCGTTGGTGGGGCGGTCCATGCTGGCCAGCGAGGCGTTCTTCAGACCGGCTTTTTCGCTCGCCTCGTTGGCGCCCTTGCGCATCACTTCCACGCGGCGCTCGATCTCGCGCACGCTGGTCATGAACTCGTCCAGCTTGCCGCGATCGGTGGCGCTGATCTTGCGCGACAGGTCCTTGGCGCGGTCATTGACGCGGTCCAGCACCGAGATGTTCAGGAGGGTGCCGCGATTGTCGAACAGCCCGTCCCAGGCCAGCGAGGGATAGACTTCGACCGGCACGGGGGAATCGGCCGTCTGCCAGGACAAATGCGAGCTATAGGCGAGCGAAAAATTGGTTTCGTGATAGCCGGTCATCGGCTGTTCGCAGGACAGCACGATGGACGATTGCGGCGTGTCCTGGCCGACATGATTGGCGATCATCTGGTCGACGCTGACGCCCGAATGGATCAGCGCGCCCTTGGAGATCTGAACGCCCGACAAGAGGCTGCCGGTCTGGGCGGGATGGATGCCCTGGCCCATCAGCGACTTGACCTGCAGGCCGTCGATCACGTTGATCTTCTTCTTCAGCGGCTCCAGCGACTGCAGCGTCTTGCTGAGCTTCATCGCCTCGCCCTGACCTTCGGCGCTCCAATGGTTCTCATTGACGCCGCAGCCCATGAAGACCACGCCAAAGCGCTTGGGGAAATCCGCCGGCGTCGGCGCCTGCGCCATCGCGCTTACCGACTCCAGCCAGGGCAGCGCCATGGCGCAGCCTGTGCCGCGCAGCACGGCGCGGCGGGAGAAGGCGCGGGACTTGAACGAGGGCGTGTCTGTCGGACGGGTCATATCAATTCCCCTTTTGGAAGGCAGTTTTGACGAATTTCACGGCGGGCTGCAAATCGGCTTTCTGAAGCGGGGCGGCTTCGGGCGCCCGGCGGTTCAGGAATTGCGGGCTTAAGACAATGGCTTCGACCAGGGCGCCGAAGCGGTAACCATTGGCCGCCATATGCAGGTTCAGCTTGTCGACCAGCGATTCATCCGACAGCTGCAGCGACCGGCCCAGGCCATAGGCCAGCAGCTTGCGGCTGAGATTGTCGACGAAACGGTCCTGGCGGTGGTCGCGGATGAATTGCTGCAGGCCCGGCACCCCGACGGCCTCGACCTCGCCCGGGAAGGTTGCCGAGGTATCGACCGGGCGGCCGGCGCCGTCCTGGGTGCGGGCATTGCCCACCGGACCGAAGCCTTCAAACACCAGACCGAAGGAATCGAACTTGGAGTGGCAGGCGGCGCACATCGGCACGGAACGATGCTGGGCCAGCATCTCGCGGATCGGCCGGTCGGTCTTGGTTTCATCGTTGGGCAATTCAGGCACCGCGGGCGGCGGCGGGGGGACGCGGATGCCCAGCACCTTCTGCACCACCCAGTTGCCGCGCTTCACCGGGCTGGTGCGCAGGCCGGGCGAGTTCTGGGTCATGAACACCGCCATGGGCAGGATGCCCCCCCGGCCATACTTGTCGGCATTGTTGATCCGCACCCAGTTGTTCACATCGCCGGGCACATCGGGCATGCCGTAATGCTTGGCCAGCGGCGGGTTCACGAAGGTGTGCTTGCCATAGAGCAGGTCGAGCGCGGACTTGTCGTTGACGATGGTGTCCTGCACCAGCCGCACCGGTTCCTGGAACATGGACTCGCGCAGATCGTCGTTGAAGGTGGGGAAACGTTCGCGGTCGACCGAGTTGTTGGTTTCGAACTGGCGGAACACCAGCCAGTTGCCGGTGAACTCGGTCGCCAGGCCCTTCACCTTCGGGTCCTTGAGCATGCGGCGAACCTGGGCCGTCAGCACCTTGGGATTGCGCAGCTCGCCGGTTGCCGCATGGCGCAGCAGTTCGGCATCCGGCATCGAGGACCAGAGGAAATAGCTCAACCGGTTGGCGAGGGAGTAGCTGGACAGTTTCTCGGCCACAAAGGGTTTGGCCGGTTCATTGGTCGCGGCCTTGGTCAGCCCGCCCGGCGCAGCCGATGCGGTGGGCGACAGGTCGAAGCGATAGAGAAAGTCCGGCGACATCAGCACGCTGACGACGGAATCGCGTATGGCGTCGTTGTGCGCCAGGCGGTTCTTGGTCCGCATCGTGTTGTAATAGGCCAACAGGCTACTGCGTTCGGCCGTGGTCAGCGGGCGGCGATAGGCGCGCTCGGCGAAGTTGACCAGCGCCGCAAGATGCCGGGGCTCGGAAGCCTTACGTTCGCGTTCCACATGGCGCAGGGTGTCGTCTATCCGCTTGAACTCCAGGCGCATGGCTTCGGCGGCGCCGGGATCATTCTTCTTGTCGGCCAGCGCCTTGGCGACGTACTTGTCGCGCATCTGGTTGATCACCAGTGTTTCGGTGATCTCGTGGCCAGTCGGGCGGGGCGAGCCGGATTCGGCGCCTTTGCCGTCCACCACACCGCTATTGTTGAAGAACCACTGGGTGTAAGTGCGTTGAGTGTGGTCGGCGATATAGTCGAACTCGTCCCACAGTCTGTTGATCTCGCGCTGGCCCTTTTCGTCCAGGATCAGCTGCATCAGCGCGGTGTCGTCGCGGTAATAGCCGCCGGAATTGTGGTAACCGGCGCTGAGGAAGCGGCCCTTGTCTTCGGATTCATCGGGCCAGTAGCGGCCGCGTTCCGTCACCACGAAAGTGTCGGGGAAGACCGAGGCGAAACGGTCGAAGGCTTTCTGGTACTGGGCGCGCTGGCCGGCGGGATAGACCAGGTCGCTGTTGGCGGCGCGGGCATGGGCCATGACAGTCAGCCAGCGCGGCGTCGCGTCCTGATGCAGGCCGGGATATTTGGGAATCTCCGGCAACGCGGCGGGCGGCTCATTGTCGGCGCGCAAGGCGGCGGGATCGCTCTTGCGATGGTTGGCGGCATAGGTCTTGAGGCGCACGTTCTGCAGCGGC